>JBDTVG010000198.1:0-18921 GCA_040007395.1 Chloroflexota bacterium | reverse complement strand
TTGCTTAGACGCTTTCTACCCTCCATCTATTTCAAAAGTGCATAACACGTTCTAGAAGAAGCCGTTTTTATGCAACGGTTACTAGATGGCGATCTTGCTAGTAACGTCGGGAATTGGCAGTGGTCGGCAGGCACAGGGACGGATGCAGCGCCCTATTTCCGGATCTTCAATCCCACCAGTCAAGGCAAAAAGTTCGACCCGAATGGGGAGTATATTCGACGATGGGTTCCTGAATTGGCAAATGTACCCGCCAAATTTATTCATTCGCCCGCCCTTATGACTCTCGACCAACAGGCTGCGTTCAACTGTGTTATCGGGCAGGATTATCCGGCTCCATTGGTTGATCATGCCGTGCAGCGCAAACGGGCGTTGGCACGCTATAGTGCAGTACGTACATAAGAGATTCCTGTCGATACAATTGCAAGCAAAATTTGCTAAAGTTTTCTATCATAAGGCAGTCTCATGAATGGCTTTTAAGCCAACCCCATTTGAGAGACTCTTTGTTTTACCTTTTCTATTTTGCACAAGGTTATAAGGAGTGATTTATCTATGAAACGAATCGGATTTATCCTTAAAGTTAAGCCGGATATGATCGAAGATTACAAAAAACAGCATGAGGCGGTCTGGCCCGATATGTTGGAAGCACTGCGCCAAACGGGTTGGCATAACTACTCCCTATTTATGCGCGAAGATGGCTTGCTGTTCGGCTACTTCGAGACTCCCGAAAGTCTATCGGCGGCACAGGCGGGGATGGCAGTCACCGAGGTAAACGCCCGCTGGCAGACATTTATGGCTCCTTATTTTGAGGCGATTGGCGGCAAGCGTCCTGACGAGACAATGGCTGAACTGGTTGAGGTATTCCATCTCGACTAGCCATGCTTTCAGATTGCATTTTCAGTTTGTGTTCCAGACAGCGTTTCACAGTGTTGGCGGCGTGTGAAACGCAAAGAGGATCAGCGGTTCATCTCCAGTGTTTACTACAGAATGCCACCAGCCGCCGGGAATAGTCAATGCTACGCCGGGTTTAAGCGTGGCTTCCGAGGGAGCTTCGTGCATAGCGGTTTCGGCGAACAGGAGGGTTCCCGTACCCTGTAGAATATAGGCGGTTTTCGACGCTGTTTCGTGGACATGCCAAGGAATCTCGCCACCGACAATGACCTTCGCAAGCAGCGCGTCTGCATAGGGATGAGTCATTCGACTCTCGATGGTTTTAGTCAGAACTCCGGCAACCGTCGGGTGTGGTTGCCAAGAGTCTTGCTCTAAATCGAGTATGTGCGGTGTATCCATAGGGTGATTCAAAACTTTCTACTAATCACCATTTAGCTATCAAAACAATTTCCGCTGCCGAATTTTAATGATAATATCTCTGGCAACAAATTGCGCTCCGATTTTCTATGAAAAGGAATAAAATGATTCTCCTGATTTTTAAAACAGAAAGTGGCCTTCGTTTGGGTGTGAAGACTCCTGATGGCGTTGTTGACGTTCAGGCCGCGGTAGGCAATCAGCCAGTGCCAACCAGCCTCGATGCACTGTTCGCCGGCGGTACAGCAGCCCTCAAAACGCTGTCTGACTTTATTAGCCAGCTACCGACCTCAAATCAGACATGGTTGCTCAACGAAGCGGATCTGACGCTCGCGCCGTGCGTTCCTGCTCCCGGCAAGATCATCTGTGTTGGGCTGAACTATCGTCGTCATGCCGCTGAAACAGGGGCCGAGGAACCAACCTCACCCGTCCTGTTCTCCAAGTTTTCCAATGCGCTAGCCGCCCCCAACGAAGCGATCCCAGTGCCTGCGACGGCAAAAAATGTCGATTACGAGGCTGAACTGGCAGTCGTGATCGGGCGCAAGGCGCAGAACGTTGCCGAGTCGGATGCGCTCAATTACGTGTTCGGCTATTGCAATGCCGATGACATTAGCGCTCGCGATCTACAACGCCGCACGAGCCAATGGCTGCTTGGCAAAACGCTTGACAAATTTTTGCCGCTTGGTCCCTATCTCGTGACTGCCGACACGATCCCCGATCCGCAGAAACTAACGGTTCGCTGCACCGTCAATGGTGAACAGCGTCAGAACTCCAGTACGGGCGATATGATTTTTACAGTGGCACAGGTCATCAGCTATATCAGCCAGCACTTTACGCTGGAACCCGGCGATGTGATCTCGACTGGCACGCCCGAAGGGGTCATTGCGGGGATGAAGGAAAAAGTTTGGCTCAAAGCGGGCGATAAAATCATGGTGGAAGTCGAGGGATTAGGTCAGCTTACCAACGTGATTGCATAATCCGTTTTAGTTAAGGAAATGCCGCGTAGAGAGTGAATATGAGCTTGACTATCCAGCGGGCAACTATCGAGGATGCAGCCGCAATCCTGCAATTGCAAAAGCGAGCCTATCAAAGCGAAGCGGCACTCTACCCCGATGATGTTATTCCGCCCTTACTCCAAACATTGGAAGCGCTGCAAGCCGATTTTGCAGCGCAGATCTTTCTTAAGGCTTCCTTTGATAGCATACTGGTTGGTTCGGTGCGGGCGCGGTTGCAACTGCCAACCTGCTTCGTTGGCAGATTGATCGTCGATCCAGATTTTCAGAAACGCGGAATTGGCACAGCGTTAATGCTTGAGATTGAACAGTCTTGCAGCGCTGCACAACGCTTCGAACTATTTACAGGTCACAAAAGCGATCAGAACTTGCGCCTATACCAAAAATTGGGCTATCGAGAGTTCAAACGTGAATCCATCAGTCAAAGCCTAACTCTGGTTTATATGGAAAAATCAAGAAAGGCTAATTTGTAGAAACGAAAGGGATTGCACACCAGACAGATTAATCGCCTATGTCTGTGTATAATTGTCCAGTGTTTTCATGACGCATTGAACCATCATGAAGCGGTACCATCAATCCGCCTTGGCGCTATCGATTATTATAGCGCCTGTCGTCCTTGTAACGCCCGCATCACTGTAGTCGAATCGGCATATTCGAGATCGGCTCCGGTAGGCAATCCCCGCGCCAACCGAGTTAACCGTACATTACGAGTGCTTTCGCTATCGCTTTTCGCCAGTTCAGTTTGGATGATCATCGCCGTCGCATCGCCCTGTTGACCGGGATTCGTCCCGATAATCAGTTCGTGAATACCGCCCTGCTGTACACGCTTGACCAGTTCGCGGATCTTGAGTTGGTCTGGGCCAATCCCTTCACGCGGCGAAATAACACCATGCAGCACATGGTAGCGCCCCTGAAAAGCACCTGTACGTTCCAGCGCTAACGCATCTAACGGTTCCTCAACCACAGCAATAATCGAACTGTCGCGCATATTGTCCTGACAGATGGGACAGGGGTCTTCCTCAGTGATGTTGTAGCAGATGGAACACAGCCGCGTTTTGGTTTTAAGTTCGCTGACAGCCTGTGCCAGTGCGTTGGATACATCGTCAGGCGCACGCAGCAGGAAATAGGCCAGCCGCGAGGCAGTCTTTGGCCCAATCCCCGGCAGACTTTCGAACGCTTCGACGAGTCGTGTCACCGATTCTGGAACTGCTTTACTCATGGTTGCTCATAGATTCTCAATAAAAATTCACTTGCTATACAGTGTTATTCAGTAGGCAAGGCAGGCCCGACTCTACATAATACAATTTAATGTAGGGACGAGGCCTGTCTCGTCCGAACGCAGATTAGCCGAGCAGCCCACCCAGCCCACCCGGCAGCATCCCGTTCAAGCCGCCCGTGATGGCTTCCATACGTTCTGAGGCGCGTTCTTGACTCTTTTCAATAGCCTGATTGATCGCGACTACTAACAGGTCTTGCAGGTCAGTTGCCCACTCAGCATCACTGGTATCGAGCGCTTCTGGCTTGATAGTGACAGACTTGACGCGCTGATGACCACTGATCGCGATCTTGATTGCGCCGCCACCTGCCTCGACCTCAATGATTTCTTCACCGAGGGCTTCCTGCGCCTTGACCATATCTTCTTGCATTTTCTGCAATTGTTTCATCATGCCGGCTTGCTGACCGCCGCCACCGCCACCACCCATCGGTGGCCCACCAAAACCGCCCATACCACGACGCTTTGCCATGTTACTCTAGCCCTCCCTGTGAATCTTCAACACTTGTAATAGTTCCGCCCGACTTCATCAGTTCCCCAAGTAGCGGATCGCTGGCAATTGTATCATCGGTCTGCGGTGCTGTCTCACCACCAACCACAATCTTGATCTGCAAGTCAGCTTTGGTCACGCTCTTGATCACTTGAATCAAGATTTTGCGCCTATCGTCTGCTTCAAGTTTTTGTTTAAAAATGGGGGTTTGCACCGCTAGCACGAGCAACCGACCTTCCTCAAGCGACTTGATAGCAGCATGTTCCAACGTTGCGCCTACCGATTGATTGACCTCTTTCGTCTTACGGAGGATCATAGGCCATGCTTTTTGCAAATCGCCCAGCGAAACTACTGCCCCTGAACTAGCACTGGAGGGGGCTTCTGCATCTGGTGCGGCTTTCGCTTGCGCCGCTTGAGGCTTCTCTGACACTTTAGCTGGGCGTATCGCTTCGACAGGCGCGACATCCTCATGGATCGGACGGGTGCTTTCTACGAGCGCCAGTTCAAGGGGCAATTGCGGCTGCCAACCGCCTTTGCCTTCCACAACTGCCGTGTTAAACGCCCGGATCGCACGAACCAACGCGGCTCGTCCAATCGCCCCAGCGTGCTGTTGAAAGGTGGCTCTCTGTTCGTCGCTGGCATCAACCAGTGATGGCCCGCCATTCTGCACTAGCAAGACGTTACGCAGATATTCGACAATCTGTTTGCCGAATTGCGATGGATCTGCACCCTCGTCAATGGCCTGATTGAGCAAGTCGAGGCCAGTCGAAACATCATCATCGATAATGGCCTGTACCAGCTTGCCAACAGCGCGATTGCTGGCTGTGCCAAGCACTTGTTCCGCCATCTCAAGGGTAATCCGCTGGTTAGGATCGCTAATCAATTGGTCGAGCAGGCTAATGCTGTCGCGGACACTGCCCGTCCCTTGCCGCGCGACCAATTCCAGCGCATCGCGATCTGCCTTGATCCCTTCAAATTCACAGATCATTTCCAAGCGATCCGTTACTTCGCGGAGCGATACGCGCCGGAACTCATAGGTCAAGGAACGACTCTTGATCGTCGCCGGAACTTTATCCAGTTCCGTCGTTGCCAGAATAAAGATCGCGTGGTCGGGCGGTTCCTCTAAGGTCTTGAGCAGCGCATCGAAGGCTGCGCCCGAAAAGCGGTGAACTTCATCGATAATGTAAACTTTGTAGCGGCCTTCACTTGGCGCAAACGCGATCTTCTCGCGCAGGTCGCGTACATCGTCTACCCCATTATGGCTAGCCGCGTCGATCTCGATCAGGTCGAGAAAGCGACCTTCGTTAATCGACACACAGTATTGACATTCATCGCATGGACGTTCTGCTGGGTCGGGGTGCAGACAGTTGACGGCTTTTGCCAGAATGCGAGCCATCGTTGTTTTGCCTGTGCCGCGTGGCCCATTGAACAGGTAAGCATGACGCACTCGATCCTGAATAAGCGCGTTGCGGAGAGATTGTGTGATATGTGCCTGACCAATAACGTGGTCAAAGGCACGAGGTCGCCATTTGAGATAAAGAGCCTGAGCAGGCAAAAGTAGTCCCTCCATGCACGCTAACACCTATAATTTTAACACATATGTGCGACTCAAACGAATGAGCAAACCAATGAGAATCTGCGTAGTTTGAGGGGAAAATCGCTCGTTTATCGGCTAGACTCGTTATAAAATACCGACCAAAATAGAGTCAAGGAGTGCAGAAAATGATTGCACGAGTGTGGCGAGGTTGGACAAAAGCCGAAAACGCCAATGCTTACGAGAAATTACTACAGGAGGTTATCTACCCCGGTCTTCAAGAAATAGAGGGTTATCGCGGCGGCTATATTCTGCGTCAGGACCATAACGATGAAAGTGAGTTTGTCACGGTCAATTTGTTTGAGTCATTAGACGCGGTGAAGGCATTTGCTGGCGCTGATTATGAGACACCCATGTTTGAGCCAGAGGCAAGACAACTGCTTTCCAAAGTCGAACCCATAGCCCGCCATTACGATGTAAAAAAGGCTCCTTACTCGTTATAACGAATGGACAAGGGAGGTAGTCAAATCCACAACCCAACATCCTTTTTGATTGCCTCTACGCTGCTTGAGTCTGCATCCATAGCTCGTAATTTTCTTGCATCTGGCGAATGTGAGCCATAATGTGATCTGCATAGGTATCTAGCCAATCGTCCAGCGTAATGGTGCCAGCCTCAGAATGTTCAACGGTATGCGCCCATGTTGACTCTGGCAGCGATTGAACGAGTTGATAGCTGGTCTGACGCAGCAGTTTGAAAAGCGCCAGTGCATCCTCAGGGTTTTGGTCAGAGTAGTGCAAGGCGCTGGCCCACTTTGGTTCGTCGTAGGCAGCGACTTGCGTCCCCGGCTCTGCGATCAGTTTCCGAAGCCGGATATACCCATTAGCTTCACTATCAGCGATATGTACAACGATCTCGTGGATAGTCCATCTATCGGGCGTGGGGCGAAATGACCACATTTCCTTCGGGAAACCTGCTAACGCCTGTGTCAACAGTGTATAGGCGTTGCCGTACAGATCCAATTGCTGTTGGCGATTATGCTTGCTCATGGCCTTCCTCTCATGATCCCTTCGCTGGATGACCCATATACACAACATCAGCGAACACCTGCCGTGCGCCTGTATCGTAATAGCCGACACTCTGAGCCAGTGCTACCGAGGCTTCGTTACTGGTTTCAACAAGGTAGATTGGGATACGCCCGCTACTGAGAATGCGCTCCGTGCAAGCTGTTACCACACTTTTGCCCCAACCACGCTGCCGAACTTCTGGGTCAGTCGAAACATAAATTTCGGCAAAACGCGGCGATTGCCAGTTCACGCCCGCTACGGCTTGCACGTCGCCCGAACGGATCTCGGCGCGGGGGCTGCCATCGGGCGCAGTCTTTTGCACCACCAGCACGTTCACTACTGGCGCAAACTGTGCTGGATCTAAGGCATAGATCGAAAAGACACGCTCATTGTTAACCGCTAAACTGCCACCTACCAGAGTCAACTGATCGAGACTGCTGAATAGCAAGTAAGGCCGTCCAACAATAAGCGCTTCTTCGAGCAAATCCGCCGCGACTTCTGCTTGAGTGCAGCGCAGCACCAGCACAGGCCGGAACAGGTCTACGCCAGTCTGGAAACGTCCGACAAAGCCAATCGCCTTATGCTGCTCATCAGTTTTGATAAACAGAGTTGACCGCTTCGGATCGTGATACAGCGCATAATAGGCCGTCGGCGCATCTGCTGGACTGGTTGTATCCAGCAATGCAGCGAGTTGATTGCGTTGATTGTGCGGCAGGAGCATGATCAGGGATACAACCGTTTGAGCATTCGCGGATACGGGATCGTCTCGCGGATGTGCGGCAGACCGCAGATCCAAGCAACCGTGCGTTCAATCCCTAGCCCGAAGCCCGAATGGGGGACTGTACCATAACGGCGCAGATCCAGATACCACGCATAGTTCTCACGGGTAATACCGATCTGTGCGACCCGTTGTTCGATGAGCGCTGAGTCGTAGATGCGTTCACTGCCGCCTGTGATCTCGCCGTAGCCTTCCGGTGCAAGCAGATCGACACTGCGGCACACTTCAGGACGACCTTCAACAGGCTGCATATAAAAGGCTTTGACCGCCGATGGATAGTTATAGACAAAGACAGGTTTCTCGAACTGCTGCGTTAATGCCGTCTCGTGCGGCGCTCCAAAGTCGTTGCCCCAATCGATGTGTAAAAGCTGTTTTTGTTCAGGATCGGTGGCTTCGTCGCGCAATTTGTTAAGCCGTTCCACCGCTTCATCATAGCTAATACGAGGAAATGGTGAGATCACTTTTTCGAGATGGGTTGTATCGCGCTCAACGATCTCAAGTTCCATCCGGTGCTTTTCGAGCACGCGCTGCACAATCGCGCTGATAAATTCTTGCTCCATATCCATCATATCTTCGAGCGAGTAGAAGGCCATCTCTGGCTCTACCATCCAGAATTCGGTCAGGTGGCGGCGAGTTTTTGACTTTTCCGAGCGGAAAGTGGGACCAAAGGCGTACACCTTGCCGAAAGCTGCCATATTCGCTTCGTTGTAGAGTTGCCCGGTTTGCGCCAGATAGGCGGTCTCATCGAAGTAGCCGATCTCGAATAACTCGCTGGTCGATTCACCTGCTGCTGGCGAGATGATCGGCGTATCCACTAGCAGATACCCGTGATCATCGAGCCAGTTGCGGATTGTGCTAATAATCGTGGCGCGAATCCGCAGGATCGCCCATTGGCGCGTGGAACGCACCCATAAATGGCGCTGATCCATCAGGAACTCGACCCCGTGTTCTTTGGGCGAGATCGGGTATTCCTCGGCAACCTGAATGACCGTCAATTCCTTGATACCCACCTCGTAGCCGCCCGGATGACCGGGCGCACGTTTATCGGCGCGAACTGTCCCGGTTAGTATCAGCGAGGATTCCTGCGTGAGTGTGCGGACGGCCTCAAATGTTTCTGGTAGCAGATCCTTTTGAAACGCTACACACTGAGCAATCCCACTGCCATCGCGCACCAATAGAAATTGGAGTTTGCCTTTATCCGTGCGGTTATAGAGCCAACCACGCACGGTGACTTCTTGACCTTCATATTTTGCCAGATCAGCAATCTGAACGATAGTTGCCATGGTTCCTCTGCATAAATGATGGCTGCATGGTGAACATTATAGCCTATCCACTGTTTAGCATAAAATCAGTTTGTTGTCAGGCCATCACGGCGCAGTCACATGAATCGTGGTTAGGCTTTCCGCGAAGCCCGATCCTTGCTGCGTATCAATGCGGGCTGGATTATTGCAGGGAGCAAGTTGCTTTGCCTCACAAGCGTTGATCTTCGCTTGCAGGGTGTAGTCGCCCGATTTCAAGGTCGTAGGCAGCATTAGGCTAAAACTGTCGCGAATGTAACGATCTGGCAGCCAACGCGAAGTTGGTACGCTGCCGGGTTGACGGTGTGCTGTCCAAGCTACGACTTGCTGGTTATCAACCAATTGGATCTCAGATTGGTAATCATTCGTGAGTGGTGCAGCGGCCTGCCAGTAGAATACCCCATTGAGCGACTCGCCCGGTTGAAGGGTCGTTTTCTCAAGCGTATAGCCGGACAAAGCAACGGTGTGGTCTGTCGAATCTGGCGGAAGTGTAGTAGTACCGCTGATAACACCTTGCGACGAACGCGAAAATAGCAGATCGGGATGCTGGCTCAACATTAGCCCGGCGATGGCATATAGAATCAGGGCTACGGCTACACCTACAGCCAAACGTGATGAGGAAGGATTGGGGGTAGACACAAGGGGTATCGTCTGCGAGATTCGTGATCCCAGCACCGATGACTGCCGCCGCAATAGAATCAAGATAGAGAGACTGATCCAAGTAATCGCCCACGCCAAGACGCGGATCGGAGTCCCTTCCAGCCATAAGTCAAGATCGCTTGCGCCTTGCGGAACGGTCACCTTAATCAAGCCTTGCGCGGAGCTTTGCAGAGGCTGGCGATTGCCATCAATGCTAGCAGTCCAACCGGGATAGTTCAGTGTGTAATACTCAATGTCTACTGTTTGATTCACTTTCAAATAGTAGCGCCTGTTCAGCAATCCTTGTTCGATAGTATTCACTTCCATGTTTGGTGAATACAATCGCGAATTTAGCCGCTGAAACGTGTTGACTTGCAAACTGTTTAGCAGGCCAAGCGCCGGCTCCGGTATTTTAGTGATACCCGCTGACAGCAAGATTCCTGATCGAAACGTTCCCAGATGGTAGCCTGCTAACTCGTCGCCCAGACTGGCGAGCATATCTGGCTCATGCGAGGGGGCAGGCCATTCGGGCGGGTAGACTGTTGGTAATGCTGCTGCGGTTATGCACACAGCCAGCGCCGTAATCCAATAAACTGATTGTGTGCTGTTCTTGAACCAACGGGCAGCCTGACCAGCCACCGCTGCCAGACAAAAGGTCGCCACCAATATCGCATGATATGGCAGCAGCGGTTGGAAAGATGCGGCAGAAGGCCACAAACTGGAGAAGGCTGGGGTCGCGATGACGACCAAAATCAAGCCAATGGTCAGGAACAACAGACCATCGCGTACTGTAGGATCTCGGCGAATCGCCTTTATGACAAGTGCTGCCCCGCCAATCAGCGCTAACAAGCCTACCCCCGCCCCGATAGCATGTGGCAGCGGCGGATTCTGCATTCGCAGATCGTAGCGGGGCAACGGCGCAAAAATCTCAGAGAGCAACACTGACCCCGCCTGCGGATCATTGCCTGTCGCTATCCACTGGATCTGATCGCGTTCCGCAATGGCAGGTAGCCAATAAAACGCCGTGATCGCCAGCGCACAGCCAATCACCACTAGTACATTGCGAAATGTGCGAATTGGGAATTCAGGCCGCCAGCGCAGCGAGATCGCCGCCACGATAATCACGATACCACCCAGAAACGCGATCTGGGTATCGCTGAGAATGAACAAGATGAGCAGCATCGCCGTTGACCAAACCTTGCGGCGGCGTGGAAACAGCCACAGATTATCGAGCGCGTAGACGACCCACGGCAGCAAACCAAGCGCCAACATCAGGCCGAGATCGCCGCAGATGTAGGGCAGCGCAAACGCGATGGGCGTGCTAAACAGGTAGGCCAACGCCGCCAGAGTCCCGGCAGATGCGCCCCAGCGTTGCCGCGCAAACAGATACATGCCGCTGCCCGCTGCCAGAATCGACACGACCAGCAAGAGTTTGATGCTGTTAATCGGCCCGTTATCGGTCAGGGCTTCGTAGTAGCCCGCCAGATAATGTGGCAGCGGCGCGAGATAGTTGAACAGCGGCGACCCCAGCGCATAATGCAAATCCGGTGCCCAACGCGAATACAACGTTCCCGATTGCACGATCCGCGTAACCTCGATGGAACGATATTCGTACAGTTCGGCATTGGTGTTTTGTGGTAAACCGGGACGCGCTAGCAGTGGCACAGACAGCACCAAGCAGAAGCCGAGGATAACCAGCAGCCCCCAGTCGATCACACGGCGGCGCGGGCGCATCCAAGTGGGCAGTTCTTCGAGCGTGAGATCGGGTGCAGTCATAGGTTAGTCTATCGCCTTATGTAGCCCTGTTGACCCCACCCTAAATCCCTCCCCGCAAGCGAGGAGGGACTTTTCCGCGTTTGGCTCCCTTTCCTCGCTTGCGGGGAAAGGGCAGGGGATAGGGGTCAGTCAGATCAGCAATCAGAAGCTCAGAACTCTATAAAGAGAGCGCAATACGGAATCCCCTACCGCTGTGCCTACTGCGAGGGGTCCTCGTGAAGCGGTAATCGCAGCGGAAGACACTTGCACTATTGCTGTTCCATGAACCGCCCCGCAGGGCACAACGATTAGCAGTACTATTAACGTCATTTGTTTTATTCTTGTAGTCGGTCAGGCACCACTCCCGCACATTGCCCACCATATCGACGACTCCGAATGAGCTGTCACCCTTGTCTTCATACTGTCGCACGGGGGTTGTTTGGCCTACACCCTTGCGATCAACATTGTTGTTACAACGATTGCCATCCCATTGCTTGCCCCAGGGATAATCTCTGCCATCGTCGCCTTGCGCTGCATACTGCCATTGGTCTTCCGTTGGCAGCATGATCTTCTCGCCTGTCGCTTCGCTCAACCACAGGCAGAACGCGACGCTTTCATACCACGACACTCCAACCACAGGCTGTTCCGTGCCGTTCCATTTGCTGTCCGTCCAATAACGTGGTTCCGTCCAAGCAGTGTTCGTTGCCACCCAGTCACTGTCCTTCCAGATCCAACCCTTTGCTTTCGCTTCCCAGCCGGCATCAGTCCACCATTTGCGCTCACGATAGCCGCCCGCTTCGACAAACAATCGGTACTGCGTGTTAGTGATTGGATATTTGGCGATGCTGTAGCCCTTATGGGGGATTTCGATCCATGCAAACGGCGCAGGCAGCAAGTCAATGGAGCGCGGACGGATACGTAAGGCTGGCGACGACTTCGTAACAACAGTGCGGGCTTTGGATAGCAGTTCTTGGGCGCGGCGCAGATTACGTACCGTCAGCACGTCGTCACGCGCCATCAGCAACCGCAGTAGTTCCGGCACATGTTCCGCGTACTTTGCATCTTCATCCAGATCGTCAATATCGCGTACCAACGCTTTTTGCTGGTCAGGGTCAGCGGTCAGGGTGTGGATACGGTCAATCAGCACACCAACCGGATCAAGCGGTGCAGCGGGTTCCAGTTGCAGTGCGTTAGGGGGCAGCGGTGGGCAGGCGGGCAGATTACGCAGTGAGTCGCGCAGTCCACGCCGTTGTTCGCTGCTGCGGGTGCGGAAGTTGACAAGTTGTGATTCTTGCAAGTGGCGTGGCAGGTAGCGGTAATCCAGATCCGCCACGATCAGCGGCAGCACAGGTTTTCCCAAGTCTCGCGCATAGCCATACTCGCGCTTGCATGGCTCCGAGCTGAGTACATGCGGACTCAGGGCATAGATAAACCCATCGCATGCCCTGATCTGTTCGCAGATCAACTTCCACCATTGATGCCCGCCGCTGCGATTCAGTTCACGGTCAAACCACACGACATGATCCATCAGTTCAAGATCATCAGCCAGTGCAGTAACCAGTTCGCGATCTTGGCTACTGTAACTAATAAATAGCTTCATCGTACCGCCGTTGTGAGTTTGAAGACTAATGCTGCAATTTACCTCACCCTAAATCCCTCTCCATAAAATGGAGAGGGACTTCCAGAAGTGTTTTGCTCCCCCTCGCTACGTGCGGAGAGGGGGTTGGGGGGTGAGGTTAATTACTTACTACACCCTACAACAGATCCGGGATCTGCTCAGGGTTGTCGGCAACCTTGACATTGACAGCCTTGAGCGCTTCGACTTTTTCGAGATACGTCCCTTTGCCGCCTTCGACCAGCGCCCCGGCATGACCCATAGTGCGGCCTTCAGGGGCAGCCTTGCCCGCGATGAAAGCCACAACGGGTTTGGTCATGTGGTCACGGATAAACTCAGCCGCTTTTTGCTCGGCATCGCCGCCGATTTCACCGATTAGCACGACTTTATCCGTTTCGGGATCGTCCTCGAACATCTGCAACACATCGATAAAGCTCGTGCCGCTGATCGGGTCGCCGCCGATACCGACGCATGTGCTTTGCCCGATACCGCGCTGGGTCAGCGTATTGACCACTTCGTAGGTCAACGTGCCGCTTTTAGAGACAACCCCCACATTGCCGGGGATGGCGATATAACCGGGCATAATCCCGACTTTGGCCTGTCCCGGTGTAAGTAGGCCGGGGCAATTCGCGCCCAATAAGCGGCTGCTGCTCATGTTAAGGTATTCGCGCACCTTCATCATGTCGCTGATCGGGATGCCCTCGGTGATGCACACAATCAGCGGGATACCCGCGTCAATCGCCTCAAAGATCGAATCGGCTGCCAGACGCGCCGGCACATAAATGATCGAGCAGTTTGCTCCGGTAGAGTCGCGACATTCTTTGACCGTATCGAAAACGGGTTTGCCTTCCGCCCAATCGCCGCCCTTGCCGGGAGTCACCCCGCCGACAACGTTTGTGCCATAGGCGATCATCTGCTGCGTGTGGAATAACCCCTCGCGCCCGGTAATGCCCTGAACGAGCAGTCGTGTGTTCTTATCAACCATGATTGCCATAATTATGCCGTTGCCCCTCTGGCAGCTTTGACTGCTTTTTCAGCCGCTTCGACCAATGTGGTGGCGCTCTGGATATTCGGAAGATTAGCTTGATCGATGATCTGGCGACCTTCGGCGGCATTCGTACCTGCCAACCGGACTATCATCGGCAGATCAAGTTTGACCTCATCGCGGGCTTGCAAAACGCCCCGCGCTACTTCGTCACAGCGGGTGATCCCACCGAAGATATTCAGCAGAATTGCCTTAACATTCGGCTCGGAGAGAATAATCCGCAGTGCTGCCGCCACTTTGTCGGCCTTTGCACCACCGCCGATGTCCAGAAAGTTCGCGGGGCCGCTGCCTTCGATCCCCAACTTCGCGGCAATGTCGCTGGTGATGTCCATCGTCGTCATCGCCAGACCCGCCCCATTGACCATGCAGCCGATGTCGCCGTCGAGTTTGACATAGCTCAGGCCAGCTTCGCGGGCGCGCGTTTCGGCGCTTGGCTCCGCTTGAAGATCGCGCATCTCTGCCAGATCGGGGTGGCGGAACAGGGCGTTGTCATCGACGGAGACTTTGCCATCAAGTGCCATCAGTGTCCCCTGTCCAGTAATCACCAATGGGTTGATCTCGCACAAGGTCGCGTCGGAAGCGACGAAACACATATACAAATTACGGGCAATATCGGTAAACTGCTTCCAATTTTCGCGGGGCAGGCGAATACTGCTGGCGACGTTACGTGCCTGATACTCTCGCAGGCCAAGCAGCGGATCGATATATTCACGCACTATCTTTTCCGGCGACTCGCGATTGACTTGTTCAATATCCATGCCGCCTGCCGCCGAAGCCATCATCAAAGGTTTACGCGCTGCCCGATCATTAGTTATGCCAAGATAAATTTCCTGCTTGATCTCCGCGCCGGGATCGATCAGTATCTTATGCACGATCAACCCCTTGATCGCCATACCGAGGATCTGTTCACTGAGGTCGCGGGCTTCTTCGGGCGTATGTGCCAACTTGACCCCGCCCGCCTTACCACGTCCGCCACTAAGCACCTGTGCTTTGACTACGACAGTGCCACCCATTTCTTTGGCGATGTCGTAAACCTCCTGAGGCGACGTTGCCACTTTTCCTTTTGGAGTGGGGATATTAAATTGAGCAAAGAGATTTTTAGACTGGTACTCGTGCAGATTCACGCGCTGCCCTCCCTCATTGAGGTATTCGTAATGGTTCACTAGAATTCTAGCGCATTCTTGACTTTTAGAGGGAACGCGATTTGCGTAGAGTCGCGAATTTAGTGAGCACGTTAGCCCCACGCACTACGGCGCAAAATGAATCTCATCGAAGTCTTCTAGTGGATAGTAGCCGATCTTTTGGTAGATACTGTTGGATGTTGGATTATTCAAATCGGTGAATAGGGTGCAAAACGCCTTGCCCGACTCAAGCGCAATCTGGCTGGCCCCTGCCACAACCGCGCTGGCATAACCATGTCCGCGTTGTTCTGGCGGCGTGTAAACCAAACCGATTACAGCACCATGCCGTGTTTGCCGATTCTGGGCTGCCATCGAAACAGGTTCATCACCTACCAGCCACAGATATAAGTCCCTCTGCGCTATGTGCCGGTTAGCTATCTGAGCCGCTTCCTCAAGCGTCATGGAACTATGGAGTGCTTCCCGATGGAAAGCATGTATCCACTCGGCAATCATTGCCTGATGGTCAGACGTAGCCTGCACCAATCGACCTTCAATGCCAACAGGAG
This sequence comes from Chloroflexota bacterium, assembly GCA_040007395.1. Taxonomy (GTDB): domain Bacteria; phylum Chloroflexota; class Anaerolineae; order Aggregatilineales; family UBA2796; genus DATGFK01. The sequence continues at coordinate 3,427 of JBDTVG010000198.1, read as the reverse complement.
GGATCACCTGCCGCAATTCATAGACACGCATATGCAGCTTGACCTGCCATGTGCCGCCCACTAGCGCAGTCCATGCGTCCGCAAAGGCCACCACTGACTCCACTCGCCCAGTGACACCGGGTACCGCGACAGCCTTTTTATGGTAGTTATCATGGAGATGACGAGCCAATAGGGTGATGGCTTGTGGGTTTGGGTTCGCAACATGAATAATAATATTTAATGGTACTGTCCAGAGCGCAGCAATATAAATCTCTGCCTCATCGTCTACCGTGAACAAATACCATGCTAAGTAACGATCTGGTGTGCGAATGATCGTCTCTGCTAAGCCAAGCATCAGATTATTGACTGCCTCGTGCTGTTCAAGCATCGCCTGAGTTCGAGCTAGAAAACTTTCCGGTGTACGACAAGTCGTAATTTGCATGGCTGACCATTCCTCTACACAACGATAAATCTATACAGCATATATGATCACGATAGATCATTCAGCGACTTTCCACAGATAAGCCCGTGCATCGCTGTTACCTGTCAGCACATATTTGCCATCAGGTGAAAATGCCACAGTGATGACCCGCGATCCGTTGCCGATAGTGAACGTCTGCAATTCCTGCCCAGTAGCGGACTCCCATAACCGGGCAGTGTTATCCGCGCTGCCTGTGAGCACATATTTACCATCGGGCGAAAACACAACCCCGGTTAACGCCGCCGTATGCCCACTATATTGCTGGATAATCTGACCTGTTGAGGCATCCCACAAGAGGGCTGTTTTGTCGCCGCTGCTGCTGAGGATATAGGCTCCAGTAGGTGAAAACGCGACCCCACCGACAAAAGCATTGTGTCCGATGAACTGACGGCTCTGCTTTCCGGTGGCTATATCCCACAGCCGAATTGTGCTATCACTCCCGCCGCTGACAATGCTTTTGCCATCGGGCGAAAACGCGACACTCAGCACAGTATCGGTATGCCCCGTGAATTTCTGTAATTCCTTGCCCGTATCGACATTCCACAGGCGCACCGTTTGATCGGAACTGCCTGTTGCAACGGTTTTGCCATCGGGCGCAAAGGCTACGCAGTAGATAGTCGCTTCGTGACCGCTAAATCGTTGGATCTCTTGACCTGTAGCGACTTCCCACAAGCGGGCTTGCTTATCCCCGCCGCCTGTAAGGAGCGTCAGACCGTCGGGTGAAAATGCAACACTATGGGTTCCATTCAGATGGCCTGAAAGCGCTTGCAATCTTTCGCCTGTGGCAGAATCCCATAGATGAGTTGAGTTATCGTCGCTGCCTGTTGCGACCATTTTGCCATCGGGCGAAAACGCGACGCTGTACACCGTACCGCTTTGTTCGGCAAACTCGCGAATCGGCGGGGTAGGACGGAAACGCAGCCAGACCAAAAAGCCAATAACAATCAATACTAACAGCAGCCCTAGACCGATCAGCAACCGTCTTAGGGTAAAAAGACGCGGCAGCAAGCTTGGCGGACTGGCAAAAAATTCATTGAGGCCGCCCAGCAAACTTTTAATTTCATCGGCATATCGGACGATCAGGTCGCCGCGTTGGTACAGCCGCTTGAGTAACACTCGCGCATCATCATTGGTTTCCGCGACTGGAAGTGCAGTCTTGAGTTCCTTCAGCAGCGATGCCTGCTCGTCTGGGCTGAGAATCGGCGCATCAATGCGATCTCGCAGGGGAAGCAGCGGCGAAAGCGGTACAGCAGGTGGCTCCGGCTGTGGATTGGGTAAGGGTGGAGTTGGCGGCAGACTCTTGAGCGCTTTGGTAAGGGCGTTCTTTTGTGCCTTATTCTGCTGTATATAGTCGAGGCGCACCATTTCCTGTACCTCGTAGGGCAGCAGGTCAACAGTCAGAGGAGCCAACGCTAATGGCACGATAGGTTTATTGAGCGCCGCCGCGTATTTATATTCCAATACGCTCGCCTGCGAATTGACCCAGTAGGGCGTTAAGGCCAACAGCACTACATCGGCTTGACGCACATGGTCAAGCACAGCCGCCCACCACGCCGCGCCGCCTATTAGATCGGGATCGAACCAGACAGTATGCCCCGCTGCCGTGAGATCCGCCGCCAGCGCTTCGACTGTCTCACGGCTTCTATCGATATAGCTAATAAAAATTTGCACGTTAGCCGCCCAGCGGGAAGCCGTTCCAAGTTCCGGTCAGTGCAAGACGCAGCATATCAATCGCTCCAACTTCGATCAAAGCAATAGTCAAGCCAGCTAGTAGCGGGATAGCCAAGTGCTGCCAGCGAGTCGCGAATTTGTCCAGCCGAAACACGGTGAGGAACAACACCGTGCCAATCATGGTCAACATCATCGCCACACCAATGGTGCTGAGAACGCCAAACACCCACAGAAACACCGGACGCTCTGTCAGCACGAGGACGATCACACAGGCGCACACCGCACATACGCCTAACAGTTCACGCGCACTGTTAAGGTTACGTCCCGGATCGGCGTTGCGCCAGACGATATTGTTGAATATGGGAAAGATAAAGTTGAACAGAGCGACTCCGCAGTACATTCCTGTAACCAAGCGCAGCCAGTTATGTGGCTCGTAGACACCTGTGCCGCCGGGGAACAGATGTATGTAGCTGTTAATGCCATCTAACCCCATCACCACGACAAATAACCCTAACGCTACCAACACGCGGATCGGTGGCAGACGACTAACCTTTGTGCGTCCGCTGGCAACGGCGATCAAGAAACTGGTCATTACACCGAGATAGATCCCGGTACAGCGAGCGCAAAGCGGCATGGGCATCCCATTGATCAAGAAGGAACGCGCCGGGATGCGATGGCAGATAGCATAGCCTACAGCATCGATCTTGCCGTCGATTCCCGGCGGTGTGCTTTCCATCCAGACGAACAAGACGATCACAGCAAAAACTGCTACTGCACCCGCTAACCAACGCGGAATACGCGGCGATGCGTCCACATTATTCATTTGCCACTAACCCTCATCTCAACTAACTATCGGTATCGGGGCCGCGAACTGGAATCTTGAACACGCCGGGACTATCGCTGGCGTGCGGCGGAGGCGGGTCGTCGGGCTGGGGGCCAAAATCGATCTGACTAATCGGGATCTCCAGCGTGTCATCTTTCTTGGCATCAACGGGGATGATTGATGCTGTATCAGGCAGATCAAGCGGCGCGACAGATGGTTCATCATTGTCGTCAGGGGTGATTTGCGGCTGCGGTTCTGGGGCTGCCTCAATCCGCGGAACAATCGCTTGGACGGGTTCAGGCGTAGGGTCTTCGATCAATTGCCAGTCAGGGCTGATTTCTGTTGAATAGCCTGATGGAAATTTGATCTGTGTACCGTTCGCACTGCGCGTGATTTCGATGCCCAAGTGGGTCACTTTAACAGGAGCCGCCAGCGCAAAAGCGCCGCCTGCCCACACCCGCCGATGGTTGATG
>JBDTVG010000197.1:0-27290 GCA_040007395.1 Chloroflexota bacterium | reverse complement strand
ACGCCCGATTTCATTGCTGCCCTAGTCGCTTTGCACCCGCAGTTAACATGAGCCAGTCCTATTTATAAAACTTTTTTCCTATTCCCCTGATCAACATTCGCGCTTATGCTTAGGCAGGTTTTAGCTCCTTAAACCGCAAGAACATTATCGGCACTTATCCTAATATTCCGTGCCCGTTCAATAAGGAGAGAAACCGAAATGGCTTACTATACGACGTGTTACAATGGAGTATTAACGATTCATCTTAATGGTCGCAGTACCGCTCAGCAACTCCATCAAGGCATCTACAGGGAACTTGATCAACAGCCCACACCCGTTATTGTGATTCTCGATCTCACGCTGGCAGACAATCTCGATCAAGCGCTCAAGGCAATGTTTTTCCGTCTGTTTCAGCATCGCAATGCGCAACGCATCGGCATTTGTGGGGTGACATCGATCACACTGCAAGCAGTACGTTCGCTGGTGGCTTCGCTACAAAGTGTTCACAAGATAACGGTCAAAACGACGGAATCAGATCTCCATGCCGCACTAGGGCTAAGTTCAGCGCCCGTCGCGCAGCCTAAGCGGTTAGGAATGCTAGCCTATCTCAAAAAAGCCCAGCCTGAGCCTCAGCTTTAGCTTTACCTACGCATCACCAACTACGCAGTCATGCAGCAATTGGGAGCGGCTCCGAAGCCGCTCTTGCATTTTATATTCGGGGGAGTCTAAGCTAACGGCTCTTTGAAGTCGTAAATGCCATCGCGGATCGCCCAGCGAGGATTAGTCGGCAGGCTCATCATGACATCGTCTTCACGATGTAGAGGTGCGCCCGTGATCGGGCATTTGAAGATCGAGTTAAGCGGTACAACTGACCCACGCTGACCCGGCACTGTATTCCCGACAAAGATACTCGGTGAGATAGGCAGCACGCCTCCCAACGGCTGAATCAGACGATCCAACCCAACCATTAGACTTAAAGGCAGCAGACGTTTAGCTAATCCCAAGCGCAGCGCCGAGACTGCCAAACGCGACCCCGCCACAAACCCCGCTTGTTCTAAGGCCTGTTGTATATAAGCTGGATGGAAATCGAAGTTGAGCTTGACAAATTCTATCGGTTCTGGCGAGTAAGGACTCCACGTTTGCAAACGCAACAGGTAGCGCAGCATAGCCTTGATGTTCTGCTTGTTCGCGAATTCCAATACGAACGTTGCGCCGGGAGTCAAACTGGCGCGAATCTGACGGAGCGCGGCAGGCGCATCAGCGAGATGGTGGATCACTCGGCACATAATCGCCGTGTCGAAGCTGTTGGGGGCGAACGGCAAATGATAGAGATCGGCAGCGACGTACACATAACGATCCGAGCGCCCTAAACGGGACTGTGCATCTTGCAACATCGTGCGCGAGTAGTCCATTAGAACGACATGATCGTAGCGTGCGGCCTCATTGACGAGCCGCCCAAACCCGCCGCCAAAGTCCACGTAACGCTGGCCTACCGGGGGCAGCAGTCGGCGCAGCGCGATACGTTCTACAGCGTCTTCATAGTCGCGCCCTTTTCCCTCCCAGAAATCCTTCCGGTAGGTAGAACCTTCATAGTCACAAACGGCGGGGGTTGGGTTCTGCATCAAGTAAGTTGTACTCCAGCTTATGGTTTCGAGCCGACAATGCCCAGATCGTTGACTCGTGTCGGTGTGATATTTGTACCAGACACAGGAGCCTCAGTGGGTGGTACGGCAGTGGTTGGCGCGGCAGTTGCGTTGGCATTTGCTGGTGATTCGGCGGTTGGGGCGGGCGCTCCGCTGGTATCGGTTGCAGCAGGCGGCGGTGTGCCTAAGCCTGTTCGGTAGCCCGACCAAGGGCGCAACGTGTAATTGTTATCTGCTAGCAGATTCGGTGGATTGCCGCTGAAAACACGCCGTACAAAATCGGGAACCTGACCCCAATTGTTTGGTAAGTTGCCCAGCAGCCGCACAAACGGATCGAATAGCAGGCGCAAACGATCAAAGGGATCGTGTAGTTGCGTATCACTCAGTGGGATATTCACTGGAACCTTGAGATTGATTGGCACTTTGAGATCGAGTGGCACTTTGATGTCAATCGGCACTCTGAGCGTGATCGGCAGTGGTTCGTTGACAGGCACGTTCAGATTAAGCGAAACTGGCAATTGCAGTCCCGTTGGCAGCGATAACCCAACCGTTCCATTAAGCACAGTGCCATCGCGCAGCGTGAACGAAGTCGGGAGCCGTACCGGAACGTCCGCGGTAAGAACCACAACGGTATTCGTTTGCAGCGGAATATTCAACTTAACGGGGATCGTATCGTTGACGATGATCGTATCCTTGACGGGGATCGTGTCTTTGACGTTAATCGTATCATCGACATTGATCGTTGTAATGATATGCGCCTGATCCAACCCGACGAAGCTGCTGTGCAGACCCACCAGAAGCGGTTCAGCGATCCCTGTTTTGATCTGGAAGATCAACAGTACCACGAACAGCAAAATGATGATCAGCACAAAATTCGCGATGAAGGAAAAGATAATCGCAAAATTTTTGAAAGCGTTCCACCATGCTTTGATAGCTACCATTTGTTTTTTGCCCCTTTGGCCCACAATCCTGACAAAGTTCCCGGCGCATCGTCTGCCCATGATACATCGGCGCAGGGCTAAAGGTCAAACCAGAGCCAAACCTGATCGCAAGATCAGTGCCTTTAGTTCGAGTGGAATATCCGTCTGACCGCCCAGTGAAGCGTAGTATCGCGTATCAATTTATGGAACCCATAGATCGCCAGCGGCGGAATGGTCAGATACAGTAATCCTACCGTACAGAAAACCCCACCCGTCGAGGCTAGCCATTGCAAGATTGTTAACGAGGCCCAAATCACGAATGCTAGGAATACGAGTTGCAGTGTTCGCAGCACAAAGATCGCCGCAAAGCCCGCCAGAGTAGCAAACGTTTGGTGGCGGATTTGCAGCGAAAGCAGGATAGCCATCGCCACGAAAGTTTGCATTTGCCACACAGGTTCAAAAACCCAGAGATATAGTAGCAATGGTGATAGCAGTGTCCCCATAATCAGGGTAAACATAGGCCACAACAAAATCATCAGCAAATTACCCCTAACAATTACATCGATCAGCCCTAACAATGCAATATAGAAAACAGGCAGGATACGCAGCACGATGGAGACGATCATCAGTCGGCGGGCGCGGATCTGGGCGATGGCATATTTGGCGTAAACGATCTTCTCATGAGACAGCGTGGTAAGTTGCAGTGCCTCCCATTGACCCGCCGCAATCTGAAAACTAGTCCGATCCACAGTCGTCATCATGCAGTGCAAATCCGAGGCTACCGTTATGCCAATATTCACCAACAAAAAAAGGTAAGCCGCTGCCGAAAGAGTCTGTTCTCTGGGCAGCCGATAGCTCAAGATCGCCAAAAGTCCAACGGCTATACACAGGCCAAACAGGATCGAGGTGCCATAGCGCTTAAATTCTTCATCGGTACGAGGCCAATGCAGCCGCCTGAACTCAATCTCAAAGACTGGATCGGGCAAGGTGACAGGTGTATGAAACACCTGCTGCTCAAGCATCTGCTGCATAGGCTATCCTTTCCAAGTGGGTAGGTCGTGTGCGGATAATTTACCCGATGTACGAGGAACTGGTTGAAACTTTTGAGCAAGAAGCGAGAATCGTGCAAATTGGCGGTTACTTACTTGATGTTGAATTTGACTATTTCTCTTCAAAATAGAACAAGTGTACGCAATACATGCTATAATTCGAGGATGTCTAGCCTAGCCCCTCTAAAAAGTGAGCGAATGAATATGGTGCTGACCTTTCAGCCAGAAGTTGACCAGCACGCAAAGTCTGATGACATCAGTTTGCCTTGTGAGGAAAGATTGTCGGACTCGCTTTTTGTAGAAAGAGTATGGCACAGCCGCAGCGACAAGGGTGGCTCATTTATCTCTACGGCGGAGAGCCATTGGGAAATGGTCGTGACGAAATACCAAGACCGCACCACTCTAACGGTGCGCGGACCAGAGACCAGAGCGACTCCTGCATTCTGTCCCCCTGACTCAGAGTTTTGTGGCATTGTATTTAAGGCCGGCGCGTTCATGCCGACCTTTCCCGCAAGTATGGTCATGGATCGACGGGATCTGAACCTCCCTCTCGCGTCAAGTAAATCCTTCTGGCTGAATAGTTCGGCGTGGCAGTTTCCTAATTTTGAAAATGCTGATACTTTTATCAACCGTCTTGTACACGAAGGTCTGCTTGTACATGACCCGATGATTGATGTCGCTTTACGAGAGCAACCACACATGAGGTCACGCCGCACGATACAGCGTAGGTTTTTACAAGCCACCGGACTAACGTACAATATGGTTTATCAAATCCAGCGGGCGCGATATGCAACCACCTTGTTGAAACAAGGGATGTCCATTCTCGATGTTGTCGAGATGGCGGGCTATTCTGATCAACCCCACATGACCCGTGTCCTGAAATACTTGATGGGGTATACACCCGCCAAAATCGTGGGTAAGAATACTACGGTGCCGATGTCGCTTTTATTCAAGACGCTGCCCTTTTGATGGTGTATCCTATAAATGTTGATCGAAACAACAAAAGGAAACTTGACCATGAGAAAGATAAACGCAGCACTGTTCATTACCTTAGATGGTGTTGTAGAGGCACCCGGTGCCGGAGATACGACACTCCCCGAAAAGCGTGGTTGGTCGATGCCGTTTATGAATGATGAGGTTGGGCAGGTGATTGGCGCGGGGATGGCAACGAGTGATGCGATGTTATTGGGGCGCAAAACGTATCAGGATTTTGCGGCATTCTGGCCTAATGTGCCCGAAGACGATCCTTTCGGTGGCATGATGAACAACCAAACCAAGTATGTTGTGTCAACGACGCTGGATAAAGCCGAGTGGAAAAATTCGCACCTCATCAAAGGGAATGTTACCGAGGAACTCAATAAACTGAAGCAGAACCCCGGTAAAGACATCAACATCGTTGGCAGCGGCACGCTTGTGCGTTCGCTGTTGAAGTCTGATGTCGTTGACGAACTTCAACTGATGCTCTGTCCCGTAGTGTTGGGTGTCGGCAAGCGTCTTTTTGACAGCGCAGACTTCACGAAGTCGATGAAGGTGTTGGAAGCAAAGTCGTTCGGTTCGGGCATGATCTATCTGCGTTTGCAGCCAGAGAAATAAGCATAATCCTCTCTGAAGCAGAGATATGATGAAATAGAGTTGGTGTTATATGCACCGACCTCATTTTTATTTGGGTGCTACCCCATAGTGAACACTCTTATTCAGGTAAGTGGATGGTCTGAAAGCAAAAGGCGGAGATGTTCCCGCCTTCTGTGTTACCTTAACCTCAATTGCTTGATGCAGCCGCTTGGTTAACTTGCGCTGACAGGCCGTACCTTGAGTGTGACCTTGACATCTATCGTCGTGTTATCTCGGACAATTGTCAGAGTCACTATGTCGCCGGGGGCAGCATTGGCAACCAGATAAGCCAACAACGCATCCATATCGCGCAATGGTTGTCCATTGATGGCGACGATAATATCACCGCCAATGGGAACTTCGACCCCGCGAATACTTTGCGACTTGTTACCGCCACGCAATCCAGCTTGCTCGGCAGGCGAATCGGCAACAACTTCACTGATCAAAATACCGGAATTTACAGGTAGCTTGAGTCGCTCGGCAAGCGCGGCAACGCTGATCCCTTCGCGCCCACCAACAGCGGTGATACCAAGCCATGCATATTCGGCTTTGCCACTTTTGATTAACTGCGGAATAACCCGCTTAACGGTATTGGACGGGACAGCAAACCCTACTCCCTGAAACGTGCCTGAATCGCTGCTGATCGCTGTGTTAACGCCGATCACGTTGCCGCCCAAATCAAGCAGGGGGCCACCTGAATTGCCGGGGTTAATCTGGGCATCGGTCTGGATAATCGAGGGGTTACGGTATGACAGTCGGGCAGAATTCAGTGTGCGACCAGTCGCGCTAACAATGCCTGTCGTCATTGAACTGAGCAGGCCAAACGGGTTGCCAATCGCGATGACACGCTGTCCAACTTGCAAAGACGAAGAGTCCCCAAAAGTCACCGGAATCAGATGTTCCTTTGGCACGTTCACTTGGATAACCGCCAGATCGCTGAAATCGTCGTTACCGACCAGTTTGGCGGTTGCAGTATAGCCATCATAGAAGGTGACATTCAATTCACGGGCTTGCCGCACCACATGGTTATTGGTGACAATGTGCCCTTCGGTATCGATAACAAAGCCCGAACCACTGGCATCAATCGTATCCGTGTTGTCAGTCGTGATCTCGATATTAACGACGGCAGGATCGACACGCTGATAAACGTTGATCATGACCTGTTGCATTGCATCAGCTTGCGCCCGCAGATCGGCGGACACGCTTGTCGGAGTCGGAGCCAACACAGGGGCATTCAAACTCAGGCGAATGGGGGTGTCTTGCTGTGCAATGGTTTCAGGTAGGGCAGACGCAGTTGTTGAACCGCGTGACATAATCCCCAACACTAGCAAAATGGCACAAACACATGCGCTGCCAGTAAGGACAATATTTCGGACGGAATGACTCTTGGCACTCATCAATTTGCGCCAGGAAACCCCGCCCTTCAGGGCAGGGGAGAAATGGCGCTTTCTCCTTTCCATAGCCGCCAACTGGCGGTACATAAAAACGTTAAATCGTGCGGTTTGGCATTCTGACACAGCCGCTTGCCAGAGTGCAGGTGGTGTAGGCTAATGCGTCCGTCAGACGAGCCGCCCACATAACACACCCCCCACTTAGGATGGTTCACCCAACTCCCCCGCTTGAACCCCAGACTGTCCGTCCCACCGTAAGGATTGCGAACACCGCCCTTGGCAGGTTGTAGCCTGTGGAGTTGCCGCCGATGAAAGCGCAACGGGACGAGATACAGCATGGCGGTGTTATCGGGCGCGGTATGCCCACCGACTTCTAAATTGGCGAGTGTCCAGCTATCGACACAATGTGCCTCAAAAGAATCTGACAGTTTGTTGCTTGATTTCCGTAGACCTAAGCGCTGCCGTTCCTGATAAGTGTCGAACCCTTGAACGAGTCGCACAGGCGCTAGTCTGCCAAGCTGCCAATACAACCACTCCTTACCCACTTGGATCGGGCTGAAACTCGTGTTCCACTGCCCACCCTTCCCTTTATGCGGCTTGGCTTTGACATCCTCAACCACAAAGACATCAATCGGGTAGTAGCGGGCTAGCCACCGACAGAGGCGCAGCTTCCATTGCCACCGCGCTTTGGTGGACGGCGGCAAGGAGATCTTACCCGCCTGTCGAGTGGGTCGGCATTCGCGGTAAGGGGTCTTGCGTCCCCGTCGGCTGCGCCGCATCGTCGTACTCGTTTCCTCTGCCTCACTGACCCACTTCACCGCATCCGCTTGTAGGTTAAGCAGCGTATGTGCCTCGGATTTCACCGTGAACGCTTCCTTCTTGCTGCCCGGATCGATGCCGATCACAATGGGTTGTGTGTAGCCGTCTTCGCGGTCTACCAATTGGATATAGAATAGCCCCCGATCAAAGCGCCGAATAGCCCGTCCGCGCTCGATGAGCTTATCGGCTTTCTGGTTGGTGGTCGGCATCAACGGCTTGCCCGTGCTACCGACTACCGGTACAAATTGTTGCGACATACCGTTTCCTTTCGAGTGTTTTGTGTCCCTACGGACAGTACAACTGATTCCTTTGACACTGGCAGAGCGTTGGTTAGAAGATTAGGGAAGCGTCCTCTGCGTCGGGTAGGCTACCACGCCCACTCTGCTAGTTGGCGGCGGCTGATGGGTCAACACTGTTTTCGCTTCCGCGCCTGTCTAGTCACCGCTTGCGTTGCACTCTCGCTATTGGTTAGATGGCTGAGTTACAAGCCCCGGCATTTATGCCTAGGGTCTATGACTAAGTTCTCCGCGATCTATTAGACAGGACGAACATTGGTTCGTCCTGTGACAGTCTTCAAAGTAGGTTAAGCGTGATCCCCGTGCAAATTGGTGGGGTTGGCGAGATTAGCTAATTGTTCGAACAGGGCACGTTCCTCATCGGTGAGCGTGGTCGGAACCTGAATCAGTACCCGCGCATAAAGATCGCCGCGCTGGTCAGGTTGGCGTAAACGCGGCATTCCTCTGTCGCTAATGCGGATCGTCTTGCCAGACTGTGTACCCACTGGGATACGCAGCTTAACATTGCCAGAGAGAGTTGCGACCTGTACTTCACCCCCTAGCACCGCTGTGAACAAACTGATTTTTAGGTCAGTATATAGGTCATCGTCGTGACGCTCGAAATCAGGTGTCGTCTTGACGGTAACGATCAAAAACAGATCACCCGATGCTCCACCCGCATAACCGGTTTCGCCTTCGCCTGTCACGCGGATACGTGTCCCGTCGGCAGAACCGGGTGGAATGCGGATCGTCTTTTTCTTGCCACCACGATTCAGTACCCGTTCAGTCCCTTTGAAAGCTTCTTCGAGGGTGATCTCAATCGTTTGTTCGAGATCACGACCTTTGATAGGCTGCTTGTAGGTTTCGCGAGTGCGTCCGCCGCCGAAGATCGTCGAAAAGAAATCCGAGAACTCTGGGCTACCTTCGGTAAACTCTGGGCGATAGCTGCCACTGCTTGAGCCGGGTTGGGTACTCCAGTCCGCCCAGTTGAAGCCTGCATTCTGACCGCCGTTACGCTGCCACTGCTGATAATTACTGCCCAGTTGATCATACTTGGCGCGTTTGTCAGCATCGCTCAACACTTCATAGGCTTCGTTAAGTTCCTTAAATTGTTTTTCTGCGTCTTTATCACCGGGATGCAGATCCGGGTGGAATTTGCGAGCTAGCTTGCGAAAAGCCTTCTTGATTTCTTGATCATCTGCGCTTTTCTCAACGCCGAGAACTTTATAGTAGTCTCGATAGTCCATATGCTGTTTTCTCCGTGCGAGAAATTTGTTAAAGTGTGTCTGATGAAATTGTAGGAGTGGATGCGTTATAAGTCAACGTGTGAAGTGCGATACTTAGACAGTGTTAAGCGTTTGAGTCTTTCCTGAGAGTACCAACTAGATGTACAGGTGGTGTATAGCGGGAAAGCGCCATGCTAAGATGGAACAGCAGCGGACTAAACGCCAAATAGGTTGGGTCTTCGATCTGGCAAAGCGTTTCACACTGCAAGCCTGTTTGAGTCGCGAGGGCGATGATCTGTGAGCGTGTGTTGGCACGATAGCGCACCGGGAAAGTATCCGACTCAGCACGCCCATACAGGCGCGGGACTAACATCTGTTGCAGCGGCTTAAGTGTGCGATTCATCCACGCCACAAGGCTAGTTGCATTCGGGGTCAGGAAGATAAAGCATCCACCGGGGCGCAGCACCCGTTTTATCTCGGCAAAGACCTGCGCGGGCTGCTCAAGATGTTCCAGAACCCAGCTACAGGTTACAATATCTATGGTGTTATCACGCAACGGCAAATGCTCAGAAAGTGCGACGGCCCGTGGCAATTGTGGAACGCGATGTTCGCGTAATGAATCGAAGTCCGGGTCAAAGCCAAAGGCGTGATCTACCGCGTCGCCAAGCTGTTCTAGCACCCCTCCACGCCCGCAGCCCAGATCAAGTACCGAGGCATCCGGCTTGAGGTGCGCCCGGATAAGGCTTTCGTAGACTTCGGTGGCAGGTCGCCAGTCTGGTCGCCGCGCCTGATATTCGGCGCGATAGGCGTTCTGCCGTGCTAGCGATAAGGTCATGAGGATTTGCTCGGTTCCTCGCCGGGTCGGTGTCCACCAAGCCCAATATTTAAGCGGGGTCGTGAAGCTCTCGGCTGTGGCGGCGGCACGACTGGACGCTGTTGAACGATCCAGACAGTGCTTTCAATCGCTTTGTTTGGCACGACATGTAGTTTGCCATCCTCAGCACGAATGCGGGTTTTCCGTAGATCGATGCGTTCGATGGTTCCGCTAATATCGCCCGTCTTAATGACAAAGCCGCTGCCAAAGTCAGGATCTGAGGCCAAAAATACCCCAGCAATAATATCGCCCAGATTGCCCGACGCTGCCGTGGCGATACCCAACGCAACCAAACTGATACTGCCTCCTACCGCAATCGCCAATTCGTTTAGGTTGAGCGCTTGTAAGATCCCCGCCATGATCAGAATCCAGCCTGCGCCAGTAACCCCCGCCGCGAGAAGATCGATTTGGGCTTGCTTAACATGTGAACGTCGCGCTCCAGCGATAGCAACCCGTGTCACGATTCGCAACGCATAGATGCCAACGATCAGTACCGCTAATGACCCAAAGACTGCTCTCAGGATACCGGGCAAAGTCACGGTGAGAAAGGTACTCAAATTCGCTTCGATCAGCTTTTGCAGGGTTGATGTATCCATTTCCCTAAAACTCCCCACGATGCAAGGATATAATGTCGCGTCGATTGTAACCCGCCTCAGAAGATCACGGAAGCGGAAACCGGGCGATTTTCTCTGGAAATCGCGACTGTTTACCGCTATAATGCCAATCTGTGATTTCCCCGGTTTCTATTAAATGGAGTCTGTATGGTTGACACTACCCAGCGCGTCCATTTGATCACCCGCTACTGCGATGAGGTGATCGGCGCTGACGAACTGCCCGGCTTGCTGGATCAAGGAATGACGCTGCGGCACTACATTGGCCTTGAGATTTCTGGTCGGCTGCATCTTGGCACAGGGCTAATGTGTATGCAAAAAGTGCGCGACCTACAGCTAGCGGGCGTACACTGCACGATCTTTCTAGCGGATTGGCATACGTGGATTAACGATAAACTTGGCGGGGATCGCGAAGCCATCAAGCGAACGGCGGTAGGCTACTTCCGCGAAGGGCTAAAGGCATCGCTCAAGGCCATCGGCGGCGACCCTGACAAGCTGGAATTTATACTCGGCAGCGAACTGTATCATAACAACGATCAATACTGGGAAACGCTGGTCGAAGTCTGCAAGAATACAACATTAAACCGCATTGAGCGCAGCATCAGCATCATGGGGCGCAATGAGGGCGAGTCGATTGACTTTGCCAAACTGCTGTACCCACCGATGCAGGTTGCCGACGTGTTTATGTTGCGGGTCAATATCGCTCAAGGTGGCATGGATCAGCGCAAGGCTCACGTGATTGTGCGGGATGTCGCTCACGCCTTGAAGATCAACCCGCTGCGTGATAGTAATGGCAAGGTAATTAAGCCTGTCGCAATCCATCATCATTTGCTGCTAGGGCTAACCAAGCCGCCAACATGGCCGGTTGACCCCGACAAACTGCGCGAACTGCGAACGTCGATGAAGATGAGCAAATCCAAGCCCAATTCAGCGGTGTTTATCCACGACACCCCCGACGAAATCCGCGCTAAGATCAGGAAAGCCTTTTGCCCCCCCGAAGTGGACTTTAACCCTGTGCTGGATTGGGTCGAACATCTGATCTTCCATAATGATGGCGCAGTATTGCATGTGACACGGACTCCCGAAAATGGTGGCGATGTAGACTTCGCGACTTTCGAGGAACTCCGCGATACATATGCCGCTGGCAAGCTGCACCCCGGCGATCTCAAGAATGCCGTTGCGCAAGCTCTGATCGATCTGCTAGAACCTGTGCGTAAGCGCTTTGACGAAGACGATCTCAAGGGCATGTGGGGCGATCTGGAAAAATTGCTTTAGAGTAGCCATAACTCCCCCTCTTTACGAAGTAGAGAGGGGTTGAAGTGAGGAAAATTAGCGGATGACGGAACGTTTTGTGCCGTCGAGAATCTCTTTGACCCAACTCACGAAGAAGTCAATCAGACGGAATAGCGGTGGTTCGGTTGCTAATGGCTCATCTGGCGTTTTCTTAACGACCTGAACTTCGTTCCCCAACGCATTCATGGCGAGCGCGATAACGATGGACAACCCGCCCAGAATACCCAGAATAATCACGGTAAGACCGATAAATACAACGGTTTTGTTCACTGGAGTGTCGCTAAAGGGCAGCATTACTGTCCCCGCCGCCGTAACCGCTGATGCTGAATCTACCTCAGTCGTTACGCGATGAATCGGGGCGAAAATGCCGAACGCCATAATCACCACTAGCACAACAGCGGCGATCCCCAACGCCACTAATAGCGGTTGAATCAGGGGGCGCACACTTGAGACGATCCCCGGCGTGGCCTTGCGAACCCGTGCCATGAGCAGTTCAAACGGGCTTGGCTCTGGATGCTCAAGGGCGTGTTCCAAGCCGTGATGCTCGTGCGAATGGGGGTTGAAGGAACCCACGCCCCACAGCCAACCGAATCCCCCAGCGAAGCCCGCACAGAGCAGCGCGGTTCCGCTGCTTGGAATTAGCGGCTCTGATGCGCCAATCTGACCGATGAGGCCGAGAATGAGACGAAGAACCGCTAGGGCAACTACCCCACCGACCATGCCAAGAATTAGACCGAGGATACCTCGTGTAAATCCGGGACGAAACATAGCTTGTGTTCCTCTTTGCGCGAAGCTCCTCGCGCTATGCTTTGCGGCTGGATAGACGATGCTCGCTGAGTGCGATCATGCTATCGCCGCAACTCTGATCAGAATATATAAAGAACGACGAAATAGAGTACCCACATCAGGTCTACGAAATGCCAGAAAATGACAGTCGCTTCCAGTGACCAGTAATCATCCTTGGTGTATGCGCCGCGCTGTGCCTTCCAGTAGACATACCCGAACAGCAGCATCCCGATCAGCACATGGAGGGCATGGAAGCCTGTCATGGTGAAGAAAATGGCGGTATAGCTGCCACTGGGTTTCACATGCTGCCACACATAAGCCATGCCAACTAGGAACACCAGCCCCAACGCTACCGTGAACAGGATATTGCGTAATATCCCTTCCCGATCCTCACGACGCACCGCCGACTGGACACGCGCCGCCGTTAGGCCGCTGAGTACCAGTCCCAACGAGATAACCGCTGGAATGGTTGCGTCCAGCCGTGAGATCCCCTCAGGGGGCCATACGGTTTGAGTCTGGCGCATTAACGAGTTTGCCATCACAAAGAAGACAAACACCGCGCCATTGGCGATCCGCCAGAGTTGAAGCCCAAATCGCTTGTTCTTTTGATCTTGCACCCGCGCTAGTTGTTCTTCTTCAAGCCGTGCTGCACGAGAGTTTTGTACATTCTTCTGTACATTAGATGAGTTCATGAGTCGTCCGAACCTCTTGCACTAACACTACTAGGATTTTCGCTAGTCGTACATACGTACTAAGTCACGAACGCATATCAACCGTAGAGCGCTTGACCGCATTGTGAACGTTGTTACAAGCTATGATCGCAATTGTACCTAAAAGCACTATACACGATGATACCGTAGGTTTGCAATTTATGCTCTAAATGAAAATTCCAAATCTGCGTCATGCTAGCACAGTATTAAAAGCTGTGTTGTATGCTAATTGCGCCGCCGTCGGTGGATAATGGAGCGGATAGCAACGCCCCCTACCACGCACACTTGTAGCAAAATAGCTATCGGCAGCAAACTGCGGATCGGATCGCCTGATCGAGGTGGAGGTGGGATGGCAGACGAACTGACCAGTGCATCGCCGCTACTGGAATTATTGTCTGGAGCAGCGGTCACGGCAAGCGCGATAGCGTTAGGCTTGATCACGGCTTGTGGCGAAACTTCCAGTACAATTGCGGTGGAGGTGGGTGGCAGTCCAGTCGGCGTAAACGTCGCGGTAAAGGTGGCACGCGGCGTATAGGTAATGGTAGGTGTATGCGTAATCGATGGCGTTAGGGTTGGCACGCGGGTTGGCTTGCGAGTGGGTGGAGCAATCTGCGCTTGTACGGCTGGCTGTGCCGCTGCACCGGATACAGCAGGAATTGCTGTTGCAGGCAGAGCTGGTGGCGTGGGAGCCGTTACACTATTTACACTGCCGCTGCCATCTTGCGATCCGAAGTCCAGCGTGTAAAAACGCCCAGTACTGCCTTCGGCAATGCCAATGCCGATCTCTTGCCAGTTATGCAGCATATTCTGAAGGTGGATCGGTGAATTGAGCCACCAATTAAACACCCATTCAGCCGTTGCGGTTGGCCCACCCGCGACATTTTCGCTGGTCCATGTACCGGGATAGCCTGCCGCCACCATCCGTGAATGTGGCGTTGAGCCGTTTAGCTCGACATGTGGATCGCCCCAAACATGCGTCGAGAGATACTGGCTATGTCCATTGGCTGCTGCCGCCAATTGGGTATTAAGCGCCAGCGGTGCAATACCTTTACGCTGCCGTAGGGCATTGATCTGTGCCAACAACCACGCTACCTCATTGCCCTGTGCAAGGACAGGCTGAGGCGTAGTGGCGGGTAGACACAGTAGTAGACTAAGGCTAAATAGAATAATCAGACGGTGCATAGCATGAGTCTAACAGGTCGTTTCGGTCTGGCAAGGCTTCCGCTTCTATGCTAAAGCTACTCTCATTTTGCATTGCACACAGACATCATAGGTTTCATCGTGGGGTTGCAGGCGGTACATTGTCCGTATTGTTGTCGATCTTCTGACTGTTCTGGCTATTCTGGTTATCTGGCTCTTTGTCAGGCCTGATGAGCCATTGAGCCAACCACAAGGTGACAATCGACACCACAATCGCATGATCCGCCAGATTAGAGACGTTTGAGATTAACGGCTTGAGTTGCAGATGAACGAAATCCACTACGTAGCCGAGTCGGATACGATCCAGCGCATTCCCGGCAACCCCGCCAAGCAGCAGTCCCAACGCTATCCGTTCCAACCAGTGTCCCGCCGGCATCCGCCAATAGAACACGAAAATTGCCACGATCATTCCAAGCGCGATGAGTAAGAAAATATCGCCTGCCTGTGGCAGCAAACTAAACGCCGCTCCCGTGTTGGCGCTGCGCGTAATGGCAAAGAAATCGCCAATAGCCGGAATAGGAGTCCACGTTTCGCCAAAAGCCAAAGTTGCTGTCACAAATGCCTTCGTGATCTGGTCGATAGCTAGAATTGCACCCGCACTGACGAGTAACACCACCCAATATATGGCTGACTTGGAGCGTTTTTTTTCTCCATCCGGTGTCAAGGTAGGTAGATCTGAAGCATGAGGCGAGCCATCAACACTCTATCGCCAGAGCGAAGCGTTACTGGTTGATGTGCCTTTAGCGACACACCATTTAGCCAAGTACCGTTGGTGCTTTCCAGATCAAGGATCACCACATCTGGGCCAAGACGACGGAGCACCGCATGTTTGCGTGATACGCCCTTCTCAAATGCCTTAAATGGCGCAAGGTCAATATTTGCTGGATCTTCTGCTTCGACTCCGCCGTAGCGGCCTAGCATTAGTTCCCGCACCAACGGTATGATCAGCGGCTCCTCGACATCAGCAACGTAGATGGCAATATCGGAACGACTCAATTTGCCTTTGTGCTGCTCATGGATACGAACCTCAAAAGGCAGCGTATCTGGCGACAGGATATGCGTCGTTGGTTTTTGGATGAATGGAGCCAAAGGATCTGCATCAAAAACAGTGCCACACTTGATGCACACTAAGGCATCATCCCGATTTTCGGCGTAGTTACAAGCCGGGCATGTCTTCATAAAATTTCAGTTGTTTCCCTTACTGTATCTCACTGTGTCACGGACGAGCCGTTTAAACAGCCAATAAACCACCTAACCATCGTATACAATCAATCAAACGCTAGGTTTACGCAGCATTCGTTGACCGTGCGGCACGCCGTCCTGCCCACTTGACAATCAGGTTAGCCAGCACAGCCTGCAATAAAGTATAGCCTAGGAAGGCGACCCCGACCAGAGCGCCCGCATCGTAATCTGCCCACAGGCTCTGCACATGTTGGGGCAAATTCAGCAGCATTAGCCCCATATCACCTTCCGCTACTCCGAATAAAGCCGCCAACCAACCCAATCCTGGACTATTCTTAAACAACTCCTGCAAAGAAATCGTACTGTAAGACAGCGCGATTGCCCCTAGTTCAAGCGCAGCAACCGTGATAACCAACCGCACGATCAGCAATGCCACTTGCCCCAGAATGCCGAGGAACCGCCCTTGCGAAAAAGTCCCAACAAGCATTCCTATACTGGCATCGAAGGCTACAGCGGTGAAAGGGGCCAGAAGTGCCGCTGTCATCATAATCGAAGTTGCAAAGATCCCGGCAAGAATAGTGCTTTCCTTCGACATGTTGGCTATCCCGAAAGGCATTGGCGCACTAAGCAGCAGTCGAAGGTAGTTGCCCTGATACGACATCAGGTTAATGAGCGCAATCACAATAAAGACAACCCGCAGTGCCACAATCAAAATCAGCAGGTGTCGTAACCGATAGAATACAGCCGCCCACCGCGTTTGCATAGTCAACATCGCGCCGTTGGTGGTTACTTTAAGGGTATCCCAAGTGCCATGCTGGATTTCCGAGGCAATGATGCCGCTGGTTGAGCCAAGCGCAATCAGGCGTATCAAGATCTGGAGTGTTACCAAAGGCCAGTACAACACCAGAAATACTTGATCTAAGGGGTTTACCGTGTCAAACTGAATTTTATCAAACCGCTTGGCGATCTGATAGCCAACCAAAACCATAACTCCCATGACCATGACTGCCAGCAAAAAGCGAAGGATCTGTAAGCGCAAGTTGGAACGTCGGGCTGTGCCAAGCAGATAACGCATTACGGGGTGCGTTGGGCGGGCAAAGTCGGGAAGTTGTGAATACAAACGTTGCATTATTTTCGTTAAGCCTCTGGCAAAAACCGCCGAACTGTCTCTATAATCCCACTCATTCAAGCACAACATCATGACGCATGGCTTCGAGTGGACCTGATACTCTCCGGCTCCAATAAGGATTATTATGCACTTTTTTCGTGCTATCTTACAGCGTTTGTTGCAAATTGCCATTCTCGCCGTATTTTTTCTAATCCCATGGTATTTGCGAGTCTACTCGGACTGGCTTCCCACCTTCATGTCCGGTGCATACGCCATCACCCTACCAGCGTATTTGTCCATTGGGCTATGGATTATCCTCGGTGCGCCGGGATTGCTCAAGGCGCTGCGCGATGTTCGCCGCTGGTGGATCGTGCCAACTGCTGCGCTAGTCGTGTGGGCGCGACTTTCGGTAACGTGGTCACTGTATCCTGCATCTACCCTCGAAGTTTCGCAAGTTTTTGTGACAGTCGGCCTGTTTACACTAGTCATGGTCTGCACTGGCCCTTCAATCCGCCAGATTGCTATTGTGTTGGCAATGGGAATTATCTTTCAAGGGGTGATTAGTGTTACCCAGACGGCTTCGAATCACTTGCTCGGCATCGAAGTGCTAGGCGAACATGCTGCTACCCCGGACAATCTCGGCCTGAGCGTAATCGCTGCCGGGAATGAGCGCCTGCTACGCCCCTATGGGTTGACCAATCATCCTAATATGCTGGGTGGCTATTTCGCGGTAGCACTCCTAAGTTTGTATGGATGGCTCTATTCCAAATTAGATCGCTGGCGGCAGGCTGTTCGACTGAGCATTGGTGTATTTGGGCTGTGGTGTCTCTGTTTGAGCTTCAGCCGGGGTGCATGGGGAGCCTTTGTGATTGGCATAATCGCCATTCTGATCACTTGGTTGCGGGCTGGTACAGAACGACCTGCGCGGCAACGGCTGGCTTGGGTCGCGGTGAGCGGTTTGTGCGTGGTGGGATTATTCGGCCTGACCTATCACGACTTTATCCTCACGCGGACGGGCATTAGCGATGAACCAAGCGAATACCGCTCGGTCTCGGATCGTAGAATGTATACGGGTATCTCGTTGCAAGCGATTTATGAGTATCCTGTCTTGGGGATCGGCATGGGATCGTTCCCGTGGTTTTCCGATGCAGTGCTCTTAGCAGGCCCGTATGGAAAATATATACGCGGCGACAACGTTCACAATCTGCCGCTGTTGGTGTTCAGCGAGCTGGGAATCATTGGCTTTGCGATATGGCTGTTAGCGTGGTGTATCGGTTTTGGGATCGTGTGGCATAGGGTGCGCGATCCGTTTGCGATTGGGTTAGCGGCGGGGGTGTTGGTGCTGTTGGCAGCCGGCATGTTGGATCATTATGCCTATTCGCTCTTGCACTTTGCGTTGCTGCTGTGGGGTGGCATGGGGGTTGTGCTGGGAAACGCCATGAAAAGCCAACCACCATCGGCTAACGAACTATCCGTTACTACCCCACAATAAAAACAGCGCGATGGCTTAACCTCGCGCTGTTCAATTGCTCAATGAGCGGGATTAGTAGCGTCCGCGTCCGCCACCATTGTCACTGTAACGACCACCGCCACCGCCGCCACCGCCCGAACGCTCTTCACGGGGACGTGCTTCGTTAACGGTTAGGGTGCGGTTATCGAGTGTGTAACCGTTGAAGCGCTTGATGGCTTCGCGGCTGCCATCTTCGGTTGCCATTTCGACAAAGCCGAAGCCCTTTGGACGACCTGTTTCGCGGTCTGTGATCAGGGCAACGTCGGTAATTTCACCGGCTTGCTCGAACAGGGCGCGAACTTGCTCTTGAGTGGTGTTATAGGACAGGTTGCCAACGTACAATTTCTTAGCCATGAGATACTCCGTATGCACAAAATAGGATGGTGATAAGGCAGGTAAGCAGACATGGCAAAAATCGCAGAGGCAAACTTTGGTGAAAAAGCAGAGATGCAATGTGCAGAATTAGGCCAGACGGGTTCGTACCCTACCAAGAATCATTATTGCAGAAATCCTGAAATATGTAAAGAGGATTCCTGCAAAGAACTGACAAAAAATCGAAGGACTTGTGCGAATTGTTTTCTCTATGATTAAGACTCTGTGTAGGCTTAATTGTGTATTTGGCATTATGGCAGTATTTATTATGTGGTAGAGCAAACGGAGAAACACATGAATAAGCCCGCCAATAAAACTGTTAGCCAGAATAAATCACCAAACGGAACGATGACTGTGGAGGAAGCCCGAAAGGCAATGTGGCTTCGTAGCAATTACAAGCCATTGGGTCAATTATTAGACGAGGGCTACTTGAGTCGGGGAAGATTGGAATGGGCGGCAGCAAACGCCTATAATCCATCGCTCAGGCAAGCTGCACAAATCTTATTGGAACGGCAAGAACAGTCCTTGCCAGAACCCGTGATCAACAAACAGATAGAAACTCTATCAACTGCGCCATCTGCTATGCCCGTATCAGTGAGTATGACGCTGGAACAGGCGCGTGCTATCGTATGGCCTTTTTCGCCATATAAAGGTCGCACAATCGGAACCTTGGTGGAAACCAAACAGATTTCGCTCAAGGATCTGGGCTTTGCAATAGAGAATGCTTGGGAAGAACGTGTGCGACAGGCTGCAATTACGTTAATGCTCATCCGTCTCAATCAGGCTGTGAAAGAACCGGAACCCTCGGCGGGCTTTTTGCACATTGTATCAAGCGGGAGAAGTTTTTCAGAACGAAGACAGCTTTTTCTAAACCTTGTTCAAGGACTTCTTATGGGAATTCCCTTCGGAGGCGCAATAGTAGGGTTCATATGGAGTCTCGCACGGACGAATTGGTCTGCTCCAAGTAAGCCGTTCCCCGATGTACTAAAAAACCCTTTAGGTATTGCGGTTTTAATCATTGTGCTGGCGGTGTTTTTTGGCTTGCCCGTGATCGGTCTTGTCATATTCAATCGAATTATGAACGGGCTGGACAAGCGAATTGCGAATCATCGCAAGGGGCAAGAAGGCGAAGACAGCGTTATCGCTGTGATAAGTCAATCTCTGGATGGTAACTGGTACTTGTTTCGAGATCTTGTCCTTCCGGGGCGAAGCAAAGGCGATCTGGATGCAGTACTTATTGGCCCATCAGGTGTTTGGGTCTTGGAGATCAAAACTTTTACTGGGGAATATAGGAATATTGGCGAGCAGTGGGAATATCGCGCAGGTAATCGCTGGAAACTTTCAAAGTCTAATCCGAGTCGTCAAGTCCAAAATAATGCAATTCGCCTATCAAGTTTTCTGAAAGCAGACAATATTCAACAGTGGATCACTCCGGCGGTTGTGTGGGCTAATCCCGATAGTCCTTTGACTGTTGAAAATCCCACCACAACCGTGTGGTCATTAGATCGTTTAGCCGATGAGCTAGGAAATATCTGGCACGGCGAGACAATTGCCGAACCCAAACGAAACCAGATTATTGAAAAGCTAAAAAAATTATCCAAAGAACGTGAGCAATTCCTTAATCAACCATAGCCATCATGGTCTCATTGTACGCCACAGCCCAACTTAGCCTCGGCCTGTGATGAAGCCGCCATCAACATATAGTGATGCCCAGTGATGTAGTGAGCCTGTGGCGAGGCCAAAAAGACTACCGCCTTCGCCACATCGTCGGGTTCGGCAAGGCGGCGCATGGGTACCCGTGCGGTGATACTTTCGAGGGAAAGGACACCCTAGGCAAACAGGGGCTTAATCAATTCTGTCGCGACCCAGCCGGGGCCAACCGCATTAACGCGAATGCCAGGCAACGCCCACTTGACAGCCAAACTCTGAGTGATCAGCATTACGCCTGCTTTAGCGGCGGCATAGGAAGTCCGACCGGGCCAGCCCGTTTGCGCTGCAATCGAACTGATATTGATAATCACGCCGCCGCCCCCACTAGCTTGCATAGCACATCCCGCTGCCTGACAGCAGAAAAACACCCCGTTCATGTTGATCGCGATCAGGTGGTTCCAGTCATCTTCGGTCATCTCAAGTGGGGGATGCGAACTAACGATTCCTGCTGCATGAACAGCAATATCGAAGCGTCCTAGTTCGCTCACCACATAATCTGCCATGGCGAAACACTTAGCCTGATGGCTGACATCGGCTCTTTGCGCGACCAACGCTCTGGCACACACTTCGCCCAGCCCACGCGCTCCGCCTGTGACGACGGCAACTTGTCATTCAAAAAATTCACTCATGATTTTAATATTCTATTTGGAGCCACGAAAAATTACTGAGGTTAATGTGACATTTTGACTGGAAATTTTCATGATATGCGGTATACTAGTATGTGAATACGTTCCTTAACAGCCCCATATCTTTTTTTACCATTGCGTGTCTTAGCAGCAAGGCCGAGATCGATCTGCTGTCTGTATAGTAGAAGATGAGGTGTGCTGTGTCGACACGAATCCTCGTTATCAACAATTCAGATGACATTTTAGCGCTTTTTAGCAAGATCTTGACCGGGGAAAACTACGAAGTCTTTACCCAGTTTTTCCTGAACTCGGATCTGAGTGGCGTGCGAAAAATCAGCCCCGACCTGATTGTCCTCGATTACTATGTCGGTCGCGAAGGGGTCGGCTGGGAGTTCCTCCAACTGCTTAAGATGGAAGAAGCTACCGCCGACATTCCTGTCCTAATCTGCACTACCGCTGTGCGACTGGCGCACGAAATTGCTGGGTATCTGGCGACCAAACGTGTGATGATCTTACGCAAACCTTTTGAAAGCCACGATTTAGTGAATGCTGTTCAAATTGGACTGCAAGATCGACTCAATGATTCTCAAACGCCCAGCCTCATTGGGCGTGATGGCGCTGCATCCGAATAACAACTTCACCTCGCCAATGTACTGTCGTCAGTACATTGGCTCATCGCAGGATAGGGAGACAAACTGACCACCAAGTGATAATGAGAGTGAAGATTCTATGCCAGTACGTATCATGGTCATTGATAACGATAAGAATGTACGGAAGCTGTTCACCTCCATCCTCACTCATGCAGGGTGGCAGGTTTTCAGCGAAGCCTATGCCAATGCAGATCTCACCGCTGTCCATCAGTTTAGTCCCAATCTGATCATCCTCGACTTTAACACTCGCCAAAGTGGCGTGGATTGGGCATTCCTGCAACTGCTCAAGATGGACGACAACACCGCCGCGATTCCTATTCTGGTTTGCACAACTGCGAATACTCTATCTCCGGAAATTGCAGGCTACCTTGCAGGACGGAACATCCATGTCGTGCATAAGCCATTTGCTGCTACGCCCTTTATTCTTATCATTCAGGAAATCCTAATAGCCGCATCTCACATAGCGTTACAACCTGCCCCTAATGTAGTCCTGCCAATTTTAGTGGTTGATGATAACGAGCAACTGCGTGAGAACCTCACCGAAATTTTGCAGATGGAGGGCTATCTGGTCGTGACCGCCGCCAATGGTCAATTGGCGCTTGATACAGTGGCTGTCGTGCGGCATCGCCTAATCATATTGGATATCAATATGCCTGTGATGGATGGCTTCGAATTTTTGGCGGCCTACACGCAACTGCCAGAACCGCATTCTCCCGTGATTATATGCAGTGCCGGAACAGGTAATCTAAATCCAGGAGTCTTACCAGCTTTTGTGATTGCGACGCTTCCTAAACCTTATGATATTCAGCGTATGCTCACGCTTATTAAAACGTATGCCCAGCCCGCTTAACCTCTCAACATTGTAAGAAGGATTTTCAGAGTCGCCTTATTCCCCGACCTTCAGCTTATTAGGGATGGACAGCGGTTTTCTCTCGCAGAAAGCGTATTTGCTCCTGCGTTTGATAGCTACCGCCGCCTTCGTGCTGATTATAGGGCCACACCCGAATATCCTTCGACCCCTTATAATAGTTGTACGCCGCAAATACCGTCGAAGGTGGGCAAACTTCGTCCATCAACGCCGTCGAAAACAGCGCAGCAGCAGTCGCCCGTGTCGCGAAGTTTAGGCCATCGAAATAGGCCAATGTCGAAAAAACCTGTTCAACCTGATCGCGGTGTGCTTTGCAATACCGCACGATCTCCTGATAGGGATTTTCATCGGTGATCTCGGTAGCGCGGCGGAATTGGCACAGAAACGGGACATTGGGCAGCGCCGCCTTCACATGTGGGGAGAGTCCGCTTACCGCCAACGAGATTCCGCCCCCTTGACTGCCGCCGCCTACCGCGATTCGGTTTGCATCAATGGCAGGGTGAGCGATTGCTGCTTCCACACAACGCACGCCGTCAGTAAAGACGCGGCGATAGTAGTAGGTGTCTGGCTTGAGAATGCCCCGTGTCATGAAGCCGGGGAAATGCGGATTAGACCCTTCTGGCTCAGGATCGGGCGTGTCGCCGCTGCTCCAATTGCTGCCCTGTCCCCGTGTATCCATGATTAAATGGGCATAGCCCAGACTGCTCCACACCAGCCAATCGGTTGGAAAGCCGCGCCCACCGCCATAACCGATAAACTCCACGAGGCACGGTAGCGGGCCAGAACGCTGTGCGGGCAGCATCAGCCACCCTTTAATGGGTTGACCGCCGAACCCGTTGAATGTTACGTCGAATGCCTCAACCGTGTGTAACCCGTAATCGACGTGATTGAAGGTGGCGGCTAGAGGAAAGCTCTGAGCCTCCTCAATGGTGCGTTTCCAGAAAGCGTCAAAATCGGCTGGTTCGTTGCGAGGGGGCAGATAGGTACGCATCTGCTCTAGTGGCATATCAAAGAAAGTCATAAATTGCAATCCTTGTCGAAATTAAGAAATTATCATTCCCACCACTCACGGGGTAGGGCGATGCTGCGCTATAAATAATCGCGGATCTGCATAATTTGTCAACAGATTAGTGAGATCCAACAAGGGCCAATGTCCCGGTTGACTGTCCAAAATCTTCGTGGGGCTAATGTCAAAGTGTAGATGGTAGGGATATACACCATCGGCGTTGCCCACATTAGCGATCTGTTCGCCGCGTGTGACGCGCTGCCCAAGCGCCACCCGGATCGACTCGACATGGGCGTAGCGGGCATAAACGACCTGCCCATCGGCAATCAAAGGATCATGGCGAACAATGATCAGATTGCCCCAGCCCATAACCCGACCTACATAAGTTACGATACCGCTTGCCGCTGCATAGACCGGGCTATGTGCGTCGGCATCGAAGTACGGCGCATTCAGATTCAAGTCTGCGCCTGTGTGGTAGGCTTCCTGCGGCGTGCCGATACGATAGCGGATTGCGTAGCCTGTAGCGTCGATCCACTGTCCGGGCCAGACCGTGCTGCTGCGTCGATCAGTGGCAATGCCAATCGGTGCATCGAAGCCGTCGGCAAGGTACTGGCTTTTCGGTGGTGAGCCAAGCACCTCACGCCACCGCACGGCGCTAAACACGATTTCCTTACTCGCCTCACCGGTCAGATCGTTCAGGATCACGACTCCAGCCACAGGGTCACTGGCTTCGAAATAGTACACACCGAGCGACACCCACAGATCAAAGTAGCGACATTGCGCCACTGTTACCTCGATCTCGGCCTGCTGGTTTTGTGCGCCAGCGATCTTGTAACGGGCATTGGCAGTACTCGAATGGGGACTTGGTACAAACACCGAAATCTCATACCAGCCCGACTCAGCAAGTTGCGGGTTCCAGCGTGCCCAAACGGCGCTCGAAACATTGCCCGCTACCTTATACTTGAACGGCATATTTTGCACATCCGTCGAGCTTTTGAATAGAGTCTCGCTGCTCTTGTCATCATATGAGCCATCTTGATAGCCGGGGCCATCGGGTCGCACAAGGATCTCGCGCCCATAGCGCCCCGGTTCGCCTGATGGAGGCGGCTCGACTTCATCAATACCCAGATTGATGATAGGCCATTGCGCCACCTTGAGCGCTCCAAAACGCCACCAACTTAGCCCTTGCGCCTTATAGTTGCGAATTGAGATCGTTCGCGCCCGCCGCATACTTTCTATATTCGGACTGGCTTGGAGCACCGGGAAAATTGAGCGATTTGCCTTTGTCCACGTATTGAAGGCTTCTTCAAGGGCAATTTCGGGCGTTTGTTGGAATGTTTCCCAGTACACTTGTGGATGGATACTTTGCACGAAAGGCAGCCATTCGTCAGCAAAGATCGCAGCATAGTGCTGTGGACGCGGATCGACGCTGAGGCCAATGTGGAAATCAGCCGGAATAGCAGCGCGGATGGCTGTCATCAGTGGGCGGATCTGTGTTTTGCCGCCCTGCCAGAATCCCGCGTATGGCTGCACACTCAGAATCATAGACTTGACACCGGGGCGCGTGCAGACCGCGATGATCTTCTGTGCCTCGGCGGTGATGTCCAGTCCTTTGGGAACCGCCCACGCATGGAAATCTAGTCCGTGTGCTGCCAACGCAGCTACCCACGCATCCACCCGATCCGCGCCAGTAATGCTGATCGATTGGGCGGGGTCGTAGGCAGCCTGCCATTGGCTGCCGTCACTGGTCTTGACGATCAGAGCCGTCACGGCAGGCATATCGCGCTTGATCGCGTTGGCTAACCCCTCAAGCGTCGTTTCACTGGACGGGTCGCCTTTCCAATACCACAACGCGATACAGCGATCATAGGGCGTGGGCATCTGACACTTCTCTCCCGGAATTCACGCTGGCTATCCTGAATTGGGTAGGTACAGATCAAGCGGTGCGCTAGTGATCAGTAAAGACTTCGATCAGAGTCGATTAGGTTATTTTTCGAGGCTGTCGAGGAAATCCTCATTGTTGTCGGTTTGCCGCATTCGGTTAATCAGCAGGTCGGTTGCCCCAATCAAGCCCATACCAGCGCCGTTAGGCGGGTCGGCTTGCAATTGGCTGTGCATCCGACGCAGTGTCCACACCCGCTGAATGATGTCGGGGCCAAGCAGCATTTCTTCACGACGGGTCGAGGATTTCTCGATGTCGAAGGCTGGGAAAATGCGGCGTTCTTGAAGGCGGCGGCTCAGGTGCAATTCCATATTGCCGGTGCCTTTGAATTCTTCGTAGATCACATCGTCCATGCGGCTGCCTGTTTCGACCAGACAGGTAGCCACAATCGTCAGCGAGCCGCCCTCTTCTACATTACGGGCTGCGCCAAAAAAGTGCTTGGGCGGGTACAGCGCCGAAGGATCAAGACCGCCCGTCAGGGTGCGGCCCGAAGGCGGCACGGTCAGGTTGTAGGCGCGAGTCAGACGGGTAATGCTATCCAGCAGAATCACGACGTGGCGGCGACTCTCAGTTAGACGTTTGGCGCGTTCGAGTGCCATTTCTGCCACACGGACGTGATTTGTCACTGGATCGTCGAAGGTCGAACTGATCACTTCAGCTTCCACCGAACGGTCAATATCCGTCACTTCTTCAGGGCGCTCACCGATTAGGACAATCATCAAGTGGACATCCTGATAGTTAGTGCTGATGGCATTGGCGACTTCTTTAAGCACCGTTGTCTTGCCCGCTTTGGGCGGCGAAACGATCAAACCACGTTGCCCCTTGCCAATCGGCGCAATAAGGTTCAGCAGCCGGGTCGAAAGGATACGCGGGTTAGTCTCAAGGTTAAAGCGAATTTCAGGGAAGATGGGGGTAAGTTGTTCAAAGGAGGCGCGGGTTTTGGCTGAGTCGGGATCAAGGCCATTGACCGCTTCGACGCGCAGCAAGCCGAAATATTTCTCAGAGTCTTTCGGCGGGCGCACTTGCCCAATCACCATATCGCCTGTCCGCAAGTTAAAGCGCCGAATCTGCGTCTGGCTGACATAAATATCGTCGGGGCCGGGCAGATAGTGGTCTGAGCGCAGGAAACCAATGTTGTCGTCAATGATCTCCAGAACGCCGCCGCGCAGTTCGTGACCTTGTTTTTCGGCTTTATCACGCAGCAACCGGACGACAAGATCCTGTTTTTTGAGGCGGCTAAAACCAGCAATATTCGCATCGCGGGCGAGGGTTCGCAATGCTTCTAACGAATGGGTTTCTAGTTCTGATATATCCATGAAAAACGCTCTCCGAGGAGGTGATGTACACGACGATTGTCAAATGTGCGGACTGGAGTTTCCTACCGAGGAAATGAAATCACGATGGAACATGAAGGGTCATTGCAACCCAAAGATGATCTGACTACGAAAATTTGTCTTTTATTTAAAAGCGGTTCGGCGAATTCATCATAACATAAGACATTGTTCAGGTCAACCACTGCTGTGATCAGGGGTGCATTTCAAAAAAGTTCTGGCTAGGCAGCAGGGTGCCAAGGGTCATCACATGAGTGGTCAAGCCGTGCTGCACGAATGAGCACCATGGGTTGGGCACCCTCGCGGTTCCAGGGCATTCCGGCTCCGGTTAATCGACTTTTGAATGGTTTGAGGGCACTTTCGACAGTGGCAGAACCAATCGGTAGGCCATTTTCAGGGAATTCGTGATAGTGCATTCGGCGTGGGTGGGAGTAATGACTATGTTCTTGTAAACCAGCTATATCCAATGGGGTGGTTGAGTCTGGCCTAAGAATAAGTCGTCCTGGCGCTGGTGCAGCCACTGTTGAGCGCGCTTGGGGTCATTACAGCGATTGTCGGGTTGGTTGAACCAATACGAAAAATGAGATAGAAATCAAGT
>JBDTVG010000196.1:0-7268 GCA_040007395.1 Chloroflexota bacterium | reverse complement strand
CACGCCCGATTTCATTGCTGCCCTAGTCGCTTTGCACCCGCAGTTAACATGAGCCCCTTTGCAAAGTTAAAACAGGCTTTGCCTTGCATCCGTTTCTGAAGTGGCTGCGAAAGAGTCGTGATCAGATCGGGGCGCATGTAGACCGGGAACAGATGGTAACTAACATACTGCTTCTTGATATAAATGGCACTGAACATCAGTGGCTTCTTGTACTGTTCGATAAGGTGTGTTTCGAGGTAGTAGGCCGCGTCCGTGTTTTCCTTGACGACAAAATGCGACTCGAATGGTTCAAGCAGTCCTTTCAAGAGTCCAAAGATCACAGGAAACTGCGCGGTATCGGGCATGATTTCACCTCTGTATACCGACTTTAACCGATATATTCCTGCACCGCATTGGGTAGCGGTTTATTCATGGCCTTCAAATAGATAGTGGCTTTCCCCAAAAAAATAAACAACGCCTGAAGATAAGCATCAAGTTGGAGTTCCACTGGCATCTTAGAATTGCCGCCGCGATCAACCTCTTTTTTTAAGTCTTCGTCAGAGAAAGCCGCGACTGTCGTTTTCATCTCGTCGTCCAGTGCTTGATACCATGCCTTGAGTTGGGCGACACTACCATCTAAACCCGTTTCCATATTGTGATATGACCAATCTTGGCTGAAGGTTTTCAACGACTGGACATAGGCATATTCGATCTCGCCACTATAACGGCACAATTCGCCTAACGTCATATTCTGTCCGCCGGGGTTGAACGCCAGATCAGCATCGTTCAAGGTGTCCATGATAAGCGTCCGCAACCCATGTGATCCCTCAATCCAAGGCCAGCGTGTTTGCATAAATTGGTTCATACAGCCTCCATTTGATATAGAACGTTTGTACAAATATTATAGCACAAAACGTGTTCAGGGTATCCAGTGGTTATGACAAAAGGCATGGCATCGCATCAAAATGAAAATGGGGGGTATTCATTTCTTAGCGGACAGGGCAGGCCCTGTCCCTAGAGCGTGTTAGAGCATATGAAAGAAGCCCTATCCCCAGCCCTTTCCCCGCCAGCGAGGAGGATTTAGGGTGGGGTCAACTGAATATTCAAATACGCTCTACATCCAGACGGTATTTCGTAGGGACAACGCCTGCCCTGTCCGCCAAATAAAATATTGGACATGAGGAGGGCGGCGTGAAGATAAAAAACGACCTGAACTTGCATGAGTTTCAGGTCGGTATAAGCTAAGATTATCCGCAAATAGTGATTCCGCCGGAGGCTGCCAACACCCCTGTAAGCCGCACCTAACGTCCGGCGGAACACCGCGAACCTGATTTTCGGCTACCATCCCCAAAGTCACCTCCCGGAATGAGCGAGCCGCCAATCGCAAGAGAATTTCCAGCCATGATGCTTCAATGCTATTTCACTCTAGCTTACCACTGGCAACACCGCCTGACTGGTGGCGATGCGTCTTCGATACGACATTGTTACACACTTACATTACTGCATTTCTGAACGACTGAATTCACTGGTTCTGACACTGGTTCTGAGAGGGGGCGCTTATATTACAATACAACTCGTTAACCCTGCGCCGTACCTGTCTGCTTACACTAAATCTCACCCGATGCCATTCTGTTCGTTTGGATGCTGTTGGTCGAGTGGCGACCATCAGCATCGTAAAATGCTGACGGGCGCGGGTTGGTTCCGATAGGCTGTTTGCCGTTTTCAGAACTGACCCGTCGCCCGTCGAGCGAAAAGTCAGTTCTGAATAATGGGCGTAGGCCAACTTTCCTGTTGAACGTGTGTGCCTACCAGCCAATAAAGTTGGTAAATCTTCCCCAAGAGACCTATCGCCAAGTTGACCGCTGTTTGGTTCTGCGTCGATCCCTGTACGTTGTGCTGGACTGCACGGTCCTGATAGACCGTGGTATCGCTCTTGGTACAGCCTCGATATGGCTTGATGTACCCTGAAATGGTGCTACCGCCTTTGCCTGCCATCTGGTGCATTTGTTGCATCTGCTGATAGCTGCGATTGCGGCGCATTCCGCGCTGCATCGCGTCGGTCAGGTCGCCTTCGTCGCTGCCAACCGAGAGGTCGGACAGGTCGGGAGCTGAGTTGTTAAAGAGATGTTTCATCGCTAGTCGCTTTCTGTCGGTGCTGGTTGCCAGAACTTTGCTGGCGGCTTCGATCAACATTGGGGAGTAGCCCGCTGCCGATCCCGTTAAACCCATCATTCCCACTTTTGCCCGGTTACGTCGCTTTGGACGTTCGCCGGAGACTATTAACGCTTTTGCCAGCTTGGTGAGCATGGCTTTGTCCTTTCCAGCAGTTGCTTGTTGACTGCTGCGCTAGTTCTGGACGGTACAATCTTCGGTTGCTTGCTGGCCTTGTGCGAAGTACTGATCCCATACATTTGGTTGGGGATCACCTTCTAACTCGCGAATGGTTTCGTTGGCGGTATATACAATATCCCGCAGCCAACCCGTTACTTCTTCTGTCGTCAAATTTGTCAGGTCGTTGAGCGTACCACTGGCGGCTGCATCGTGCAGCCTGTCTACTGCATTGAAAATCGACTCGAAGCGAATGTCAGTAAAAAGTGCCTGAAGAATACGGATGTCGGTTTTCTGGTTCTGAGTCATCATCTTGTCGGTACCTTATGTTCAGCGTGTCTTAGACAAAACGCAAAGGGTAGAAAGGACAAAAAAGGACGTGGAACCGCTTTTGTTTCGGTCCCACGTCCCTTGATGATGGGTCGTGTTTGGTGGGGGCGCTGTTCGGGATTTCTCCTTTTAGGCGCTTCCCCTTTCCCGGCACGTCACCGGGAAATTGGACCGAGTATTTTCTGTAAGCTGGCTTCCACCGCGCGGTTCAATCCCTAACATTCGTTTCGCGTTCGCGACATACTCTGATGCGAGATTGGGCCGTAGCGATGGCATAAAGGCCGCGCCGTCGGCATCGCTGGTGGTGCGATGCGTAGGCAGAATCCACTTGGGGATTCTTTGTGTGAGTTGTATAGTGAAGTACAACATTTTCACGCGTGCCTTTCTACTACGGTTTCATCTAACATCGCGAGGATACTCTCGCCTTTAATAAAGATCCGACGTATTCCGGGTGGCTGACTAACCCGCAGATACCCGGCGTTAATCAGTTTCTTCAGAGTGCTTAGGCTAATGCCCAGCGCTGCGGCAGCTTCCTCACGACTGTAGATCGAGTCGGGGTCGATGCTTGGCTTTTGAGCGTTGCCCACAGACATTGCCACTCTCCAATCGCACATAGTCTAACACAGGTTCTAAATCGGTGTCAAGAGATTCAAACGATCAACTTTCAATATCAACTATTATATAGGTATTTTTAAAGTCCACAAAGGGTCAATTTTTAAAGTGAAGGTTTGGCGGAGGATAAACAACGCCATGCTGCAACATTTTTGATCTATGTCAGTGCAAAATAAATTCATAATCAGTTAGCGCCCTCTCTGCAAAGTGAAAGGGGCGAGAGGTGAGGAAAACCCTGTGGAATTAAACCGGTTCGTCGTGCAACTTCTGGATCACTTGCAGTGCATCGGTGATATGCTTGTCGATATTGATCTGCGACGAGAAGCGGTGTCGCACAATACCCTGCCGATCAATGATATAGGTCACGCGCCCGGAAAAAAGCCCCAACGTCTTCGGGACTCCGTAGAGCTTCTGTACCTCGGCTTTGGCATCGCTCAACAAGGTAAAAGGAAGATGGTGCTTTTCGGCAAAGCCCTGATGCGATTCGGCGGTATCACTGCTCACCCCGACCACGATTGCGCCCGCCTTCTTGAAGACTTCGTAGCTGTCGCGAAAAGCGCAGGCTTCAGCAGTACAGCCCATCGAATTATCTTTGGGGTAGAAGTACAGCACGATCTCCGATTTGCCTAGCAGATCGGCAAAGTGGACGGGCTGACCGTTTTCATCAAGCAGAGTAAAGTCCGGGGCAGGATCGCCAACCTGAACGTTACCTGCTGCGGTCTCATGCTGATTTGCACCTGTGAAATTGTTCATGAAAATTAGACGCACACTCCCCCTATACGGCAATAGGGAAGTCATATGCGCCCGTCTCCTTGGGGTTATAGGTCATACCGAACGAAGTGTAAAAACATTGTTCAGAGATTATATATGAACACGATCAACCTAGCCCACATTTTGCCTTTTAAAACTTATCTAATCACGATGCAGCATCTTTCATCGCACTGTAAAAAGCCATCACATCGGCGTTGTCTGGTAAACCTGCTACTTGTCCATCCCCAAGTTCTACAATTATCCAAGCCCCATTGACCTGTTTCGCGATGTCCATCGTAAAGAACCGGCTCTTTATCGCTTTGGCCACCTCGATAAAATGTTCCGTAGGTGGCGGATCACCCCCGTACTCTGCATCTGACCAATATTCCGTTGAGTAAATCAGCTTACCATCTAGGAAAAAGAGCCGATATTCGCGGGTTAGAGGCATTCCACTTTTTGAATGACTGCCAAGCGGCTCCAATTCGACAAACTTGCGAAACACTAACCCTTCGTTGAGATCGTCACCCTGTAATTCAAGGAAGCGTGCGACGACTCGCCCAACACCCTCTTTATCAGATGCCGAGGGAATATAGAAGGCTTCGTGCCAGTAGTGTTTTTGCGATTTTACAAAGTCTTTGAGTACGATGGGGGCTGTGCCAAATGGTTGCAGAGCTTCCATAATGCGATCAAGGTCGAGACCATCAGCAGCCCATAGATAAGTTGACTGAGGTGTATACGGCGCTATCACTGAATAAGACTCCGGCAAGTAATGGCAAAATCGATAGGCCGCTGGGTCATTGATCAGGCGAATCTGTTTTTCAAGCAGGGCTGTGTAAAGTTGTTCATATTGTCTGGGTTTGAGCATCCAGCCGCGATAGATACCCAGAACAGGTGTGTTTGCTTCACTGATACGGCGTATAGCCCTTTGCGGATCATTCGCATTCACTAATGTCTCGTAACTGAGTAGTGAAGTCTCAAGATCGAGTGTTTTGGCGACACTGATTTCTGGTTCATAGATAGGATCGTGTTTTCGCTCATTAAGAGGATCACTACAAAAAATTAACCGCATTATTTGCTCCTAATTCAGCAACGAAGATTACTTCATGTGTTCAAAGACTTTACTCACAGGCAACACCAGACCGGGAAGTACATCGCCGCCGTCGAGAATGCCCTCGCCGCTGACTCTGATCAGTTCGCCGCCTGCACTCAGATATTCGCCTGCCCGCTGCTGCATTTCCGGCGCTGAGTTCGAGGGCGACACCACCTCAATGGCTAGATCAGGAGCGCCCATCAAATAACTGCCAGTGTCTTGCTGCGTAACACGTTCCGCCGTGATATAGGCAACATCGGAGATGCGTGCATTGAAGTCGTTGAGCGTAAATGTACCATCAGCGCCACTCACTGCACCACCGAGTTTATGCTGCTCAATGAACTGCATCAACAAGAAGATAATCCATGCAGCTAACCATGTTTGTTGTGCTTTTGATCCCGCCACGTCGATTAATACTCCATTATGCAGTTCGTAGGTCTTGCCATCGTCGGGCATAGTTTCCAGATCGCGCACGGTGTAGAGCCTGTCTAGAATAGCCATTGCAGCCTCAATTCACTCCTAATCGACTCACTAATTTTATCCCTATTACGCACGGTTGCGTAAAACGAACAAGAGCAGTGGTGTACTAAAGCGTCTATCCCCTCTCCGCAAGACGATCCACAAAGCGTTCGGCAAAAGCCATGAAGCGATAGGTGTCGTGGAAGTTAGACACGAGGCCAAGTGATACGCGGAGCGCACCTGCGTTTCGACCATTCATGGCTGCCACCTCGATAAATTCCTCGAACGTCATGCGCTCGTGATAGGCTAGGAACGACAGAATTTCCTCTTTAGTGAAGCCTTCGGCGGCTTCGCCTGCTCCCGGATTGCAAAAACAGCCTGTTCGCAACGAGATCAATTCTTGGTTAGCTTCCGCTTCAACATGCCTAAACTCAAGCAGTTTGCCATGTGGATCATAAAAATTGATAGTGATCGTGCTGCCACGCCGATCCATACTGGTTGGCCCGTAGAGCCGAATCAGCGGCGCTCCGTTGCTATGGCGCAATGTCAATAGATTATCGATAAGCCAACCCGCTAGGCTGACGACGCGCTGGTGAATCACGTCCATACCCACCATACAGATATGTCGCAGACCAATCTCCACTGCCGGAATATTCAGATAGTTGATAGTGCCGTCTTCGAAGCTGGCTTCGCCTTCATGCAAGGTATGTGTGCCAGCTTGAACCGACGCGACGGTGATGGTGCCGCCTGCAAACCAAGGCCGCTGAAGTTTGGCAACGGCGCTTTTTCGGGCGATCAGGCAACCGATGCCGGTTGGATACCCGAAAATCTTGTAAAACGATAGGCAGACAAAATCAGGATGCCAGCGACCCAGATCTACAACGTTGGTGGGTGCATAGGCGGCAAAATCGACCAGCACATCCCAGCCTCTGGCTTGTGCGTAGGCGATCCATTCCAAGGGATGCTGCACCCCTGAAAAATTCGACTGGGCTGGGTAAGCGAACAAGTTATGGCCTGCCGAGCCGGGATTATCCAACACCGCGTAGAGTTTGGCTTCGTCCACCCGCAGATCGGGCGGGACTACTGGAATGTAAACGACCTCCGCGCCTTTGGACTTGGCATATTCGCGGATGCCATTGACTGAGTTATGGTTATCGAAGGTCAGGGCGTAAAGATTGCCAGCGTTGAATGGATAGGACTCACCGACCAACTTCAACGCGCCACTGGCGTTTAGGGTAAAGATCACCTCGTATTCATCCGGCGAGGCATTGAAGTATTCCAGCACGTATTGGCGGGCGTGTTCGTCCAATTTCGTGACAGCCTGTGAGGTCGGATTGCTGGAATGGGGATTGCCGTATACGTCGGATTGCAGTAGTTCCATATGCTCTCGAAGCTGGCTTGAGGCATAGATTCCGCCGCCAGTGTAATCGAGGTACGTATGACCGCGCTTATCCAAGCGTTCGTAATCGTTGGCGCGTAGGTCGTCGAGTTTAGCAGTGTCCCGATAAACTGGGTAGGCCGCTAGAAAATCGGCAAGCACCGACTCTTCTTGTTCAGGAGTGTAAAGGAGGGGTAATTTATACATAATGTCGGCTGCCTCATGTTCACAATCAGTAGTCTCTATTTTATCGCGTTTACATCGAAACTAGACGCGCTATACATACACTAGTGGTCAGATCAGATAGGAGTTAAAGGAAACGGCTATACTAAAAGCAAGGGA
>JBDTVG010000195.1:0-66288 GCA_040007395.1 Chloroflexota bacterium | reverse complement strand
CCGGGTTGGCGGAGCGCATACTGCCAACCCCATCTGTCCAATTCTTCCAGTAACAACGGGCGACCAAATTCGCAATCCCCAACTAACGAAACATGAACCTCAGTCGGAACCAACTCTTTGACCATACGCAGCAAGGCGAGTTGTTGGGCGGTTGTGGAATGACCGCGTTTATGCGGTATCCAGCGCCACGCAATGGGTAAGCTGCGCCGCCCATAAGCTAACGAGACCATTAGCAGTTGCGGACCGAACCCGATTTTGCTGCTATCAATGATAAAATGCACCCAACCCCACACTGCTGCACGCTGGATTAACGTCTGGGCCGTTGCCTCATACCAGACCTCCACCTGCACTGCCGTATTACTCAAAAAACGTCGCAAGCGTTCGGTTGTACACACCTTTCGCGCCCAACTCGGAATGCGGCTGGCGATCCGGCTTAAATGCACACTGCGCCCTTTATATAATCCCAACATCAGCAGTACTAAATTCGTCAAACGACTGTCGCATTGGTCAGGAATTAATGACAGCACCCGCTGGTGCAAGATGCTATACAGTTTGGGAAGGGCGATTGAGCGCATGGTGACTCGTCCTGGTTTTGTCTGGTAACTTAACCTTAATCGAGTTTTCCTGCCTTTTCAATCCCATTCCTCTCGCTCACCTGTTCAGTATTGGGTGGCTAGCTGAATCATTAGTGTTTTTAAAGGTTCTTGGTCCTTCCGCGGAGCAACAATATATTATTCGCGTGCCACCGACGACGATAAATTGCCACCAAGCGGTAGCATGGATCGGGGATTTTGATCATCCCAATGAATATCGCCCAGACGACATCCAAACATGAAAATGGATATGCTCCATCGTTGAGGAGAGTGTGCCATAAGTCTGATGAGCAATCGTTCAGGTCGGCTCGAAGGGGTAGTAGAGCAAAGTGGCTGCGGCACGCTTGGCCTCCTCGGGGCAGTGGTCATAACGTGCGGTAGTCGTCACGCTGGCGTGTTCGGCGATCCGTGCAACCAAGGCAACGTGTACACCGTGCGAGGCATGTCGCCGAGGGATATGCGCCACAATCAAATTAATTTCAACCGGGACAAATGAATAGGTTTGCTGACATGTGTTTCGATGGTGTTTCAGCAAACTCGCTGTTCGTGGAGGGCACATTGAAATGGGCGAAACAACAGATCGCAAACTTGATCGCAATGATGGCTTAGCACAGGTGATTCTTTGCCCGGTTTGCGGATGTGAGTACAACCACGGATTTGATCAAGACAGGATGTACGGCTAAACCTAGCGAAGCTGACACTAGGGGCAATCCTGTGATGAAAGGCAAGGAAGGAGATTGACATCTGTCATTCTCCCGTGCGCCACAGACTGCTATCTGAAATCGTGCGTTTCCCAATCCGCTGCATCACCGCTTCGGCTTGCTCATACGGCACCACCCCACTCAGCCAGACCATCTGGCGTTTCAGTTCGGGATTGTAGATGCTCGCATCCAAGCCCCACGCCTTATCCAGGGGGAAAAGACTGGTTCCACACCCAATAAGCCGCCCAAAATCGTCCTCAATTTTCTATCCAGTAATACTGCGGTTTGTGCATCCACATTTGATACCTTCTTTGTGGTTGTACCGCCTACAACATCCGCGCAGCCGACTGCGGAAACTGACATCATTGTGTTTGAGCGATAGTTGTTCGCAATGAACGCGTTAGATCAAGCCATTCATGATATAAGGACGAACACCCTGCCTCACACCACGATTCTGCGTCGTAGACGATCTTTCCATATGGACTTTGGCAACTTGCAAAAGCAGATCGAGGTTGAATACTGCACGGTCAGCGAGTAGGGGAGTTTCTGTGAGATATATCTCATGGGGATTACGCTTCTTCGCGCTTTTTTCCAGAACTAAACTACCATATTCAGGCCAAGCATGGACAACGCGCCGAACATCATCTTTGTCAATGGAACGCGGCTCATCACTTCATCAACGGTGAGCAAGGGACGCTGACGAAAATTAGCTTGCTACGGTTCAAGGTTAGCATTGGCAGTACCGTGATCGCAGCCGCCATACACGATCTGGGTGGCTAACCCGGTAAACAACGCTTGTGTGCCTTCTGTACCATAAATCAAGTGGAACTGCCCTTTCGTTTGTGTGCCCACCATGCTGTATTTTAGAAGGTTGTCGTGTCGAAAAACGACCCCAAACAGGGTATCACCGAATGATACATACCAGTACACTCGGCTTTTTGAAATGTCAATTTCCTCCCTTGACATGGAGTTCGCTCCAGGTTGTATAGTGCTGTCATGGAAACAGAATTTTCGATTCACCAAATTGCAGAACGGGTCGGACTCAGCGTCGATACGCTGCGTTACTACGAACGTATCGGGTTGCTCGAACCGATCCGCCGATTGCCGAACGGACACCGCCGTTACCAGCGGCGCGACATCGACTGGCTTGAACTGGTCATCAATCTGCGCGCAACCGGAATGCCGCTTGCGCAAATCCAGCAGTTCGCCGCGCTGCGCCGCCAGGGAGACGAAACCGCCGCCGAGCGCTTGCGAATCCTTGAGCGGCACGAACAACTTCTTGAGCAGCAAATCCAGGAGTTACAAGGACATCTATCTGCTCTGCAAGCCAAAATTACGCACAAAAGGGCGTTTCTGGAAGAGCACGGTATTCACAAGGAGGCCGCCCAGACGGCGGAACTCCGTACAAAATTGGAGGAGAGACATGGAAAGGATTGAAGGCCAGGTAGCGCTGATAACGGGCGCTTCATCCGGGATCGGTGAAGCGGCTGCCCTTGCATTGGCCAGACGCGGCATCCGTACTGCGCTGGTGGCTCGCCGCATCGATCGGTTGGAAGCGCTGGTCGACCGGATTCGCCAGATGGGCAGTGAGGCAATCGCGCTGAAAACGGATGTGACTGACGATCAACAGGCGCACGACGCCGTTTCCGATGTCCAACAGCATTGGGGACGACTAGACATTCTGGTAAACAGTGCCGGACTGATGCTCTTGGGGACCATCGATGGAGCTGATACGGAAGATTGGCGCCGCATGATCTCGACGAATGTACTGGGCTTGTTGTACATGACTCATGCGGCTTTACCATTCATGAACGCTCAGGGATCTGGTCATATCGTCAATATTTCGTCGGTAGCGGGGCGCACGGCACGAGCAGGCAGCGGCATCTATAACGTTACGAAATGGGGCGTCGTAGCTTTCTCCGAGGCTTTACGCCAGGAATGCCTTCAGAATCATATTCGCGTAACCGTCATTGAACCCGGTGTGGTGGCGACGGATCTCGCTTCTCACATTACCCAACCTGTCGCGCGTGAGGTTGCGCTGCGCCGCATTGAGGAAATCACGCCGCTGACAAGCGAGGATGTGGCGAATGCCATCGTTTATGCCATTACCCAACCTCCCCACGTTAACGTCAACGAGATTCTGATACGCCCAACCGAGCAGCAAAACTAAGTGAGCCACTGCTTGTCTTGCCGATTATCTATCTAGAATAAAGAACGAGGGAGAAAAAAACAATGAATGCCCTGAATGA
This sequence comes from Chloroflexota bacterium, assembly GCA_040007395.1. Classification (GTDB taxonomy): domain Bacteria; phylum Chloroflexota; class Anaerolineae; order Aggregatilineales; family UBA2796; genus DATGFK01. The sequence goes on along the minus strand of JBDTVG010000195.1, from coordinate 62,745 downwards.
GTATCGAGTTCTGGGCCAGAGCGGATTAAGAGTTTCACCGCTATGCCTTGGAACTATGACCTTTGGCACTGGTGATGGCTGGACTGCTAACGAAACGACCAGTCGTGCGGTTTTTGAATACTACATCGAGCAAGGCGGAAATTTCATCGATACCGCCATCAGTTATGCAGGTGGAGCCAGCGAAACACTGCTAGGAAAATTCATTGCTGGTCGGCGCGAGCGATTAGTCTTAGCTACCAAATATTCTGTGAATACGCGGCCTGGTGATCCCAACGCCGGCGGCAATCACCGGAAAAATATCGTTCAATCCATCGAAACCAGCCTAAAACGCCTAGGCACTGACTATATTGACCTTTACTTCCTGCACATGTGGGAAGGACGAACCCCAATTGAGGAGATTATGCGGGCACTGGATGACCTCGTGCACAGTGGCAAAATCTTGTATCTTGGTATATCAGATACACCTGCCTGGCAGGTGAGCCGCGCGAATATGCTCGCTGAGCTCCGTGGCTGGACGAGCTTTATTGCCCTGCAAATCGAATATAGCCTAGGGCAGCGCACGGGAGAACGGGAACTGGTGCCAATGGCGCGCGATCTTGGGATTGGAGTCTTGCCCTGGTCGCCTTTGGGCGGCGGCATATTCAGCGGAAAATATTCGCAACAGGAACTCATACTAGGGAATCCCGAACCAAAAGGCACGCGAAAGGCATGGATGCAGCAGTTCGGGCGCTTCACAGAACGTAACATGGCGATTGCAGAGGTTGTAACCGAAATCGGATCGGAATTGGGATGCAGTCCGGCGCAAGTTGCCATTGCCTGGACATTAGCCCAACCCGGCGTGACGAGTACCATCCTGGGTGCCCGGCTACCGGAACAACTGAAAGACAATTTGAAAGCGCTCACGCTCGAATTTCGCCCAGACGACCTGCAAGCGCTGGAGCAAATCAGCAAAATCGAGTTAGGCTTCCCACATGATTTTCTTGCACAAACTCGCCCATCCGCGATCGATGGTGGCCTCGTGATCCGAACGACTTCCGTTCATCATTCTATGTGAAGTGAGAACAAGGTGATTGTCCCTGCACAACAAGTATGATAGGGGCACAGCGCGCTATGCCCCTATCATTAATGGTCCATAAAAATATAAGTTCCCACGAAATGGTAGAGTCGTCAAAGGGGAATTGATCGTGCTGACCGGTGCGGTAACATAATCACCGTGCACGCTACCGAACGTCCCTTCAAAGCGCAGATCGAAGCGTGCGCTTCGGTGCTGGCTTTTACCTCACGTTAATGCTGAATTTCTGAAAGTAAGAACGCAATGATCACTGTTTTGCGGCAACGGGAATTCTCGATTTTGTGGTTCGCTGGCCTGATCTCCCTGATCGGCGATTGGGTGCTACGCATTGGCCTGCCGCTGTACGTCTTCAACTTGACCGGATCGACGCTGGCGACAGGCGCGATGCTGGTGGCGGGTATCGCGCCGGGGCTGCTATTCGGGTCGATTGCAGGCGTATTCGTGGACCGCTGGGATCGCCGCCGCCTCATGATCGCCAGCAACGTATTACAAGCGTTTGTCCTGCTGCCGCTGCTCGTGGTCCATTCCGTAGATCAGGTGTGGATTATCTACATCGTACTGTTTACCGGGTCAACGATTTCACAGTTTTTCGCGCCCGCCCAAAGCGCACTGCTGCCCCTGCTGGTCGATGAAAATTACCTTCCCACGGCAAATTCGTTAAGCGCCTTGAACGGAAATATTGCACGGTTGCTTGGCCCGGCGCTGGCCGGACTCATCATTGGTTTGAGCGGGTTGGTCGGCATTACGCTCATCGATGCACTATCCTTCGTGATCGCCGCTGCCATGATTCTGTTTATGCATTACCGCATTGCCCGCCCACAGTCCCCAACGATGGGAGTTTCCCCTGTGAAGTTAATCCGTGGTGTCGGGCGCGAATGGAACGAAGGGCTGCGCCTGGTGCTGGATACGCCGCCGCTGGCGATTCTGTTTGCCATTATGATCCCGATCCAGCTTGCCGAAGGTTTCCTCGGAACGCTCATCGTGCCATTCGTATCAACCGTCATGCACGGCACAGACCTTGACTTCGGCGTGCTGATGGCCGCCCAGGCCGTCGGTGGAATCATCGGTAGTGTCTACATCGCGCGGATCGCAGGGAACATTCTGCCTCAGCGATTGCTCGGTATCTGCCTGATCATCATTGGTTGCTGTGACCTGGCGCTGTTCTATTATCCGCTGTGGATCAGGGGAATCGTGCCGGGTCTGATTTTCATTGGAATAGTCGGGATGCCTGATGTGGGATTATTTACAACCCACACGACGCTAATTCAGACCCTGACGACGGATGCGTACCGGGGTCGCGTGCTGGGAGCGCTCGGTGCGCTGTCGTCATTAGTCGTGCTGGTGGGCGCTGTGGTGGCCGGGTTCCTGGGTGAGCATGTCAACCTTATCTTGCTGCTTACAGTGGATGGACTTTGCTACATTGCCGCCGGGATCGTGGCGCTGGCGCTGCTGAGTCGCACCGTCATTGTCACTGCGCAGGCGGAGGCGGGTTTGATCTGAGGGGTCCCAGCGTTGCGTGGCCGGGACCCCTACCTCGCTATCACTGGATCGGGCCGAATAGCAGCTTGACCGACGGATCGATCTTATAAGGGATAATCCCCCCATCATAAATGGAAGCCAAGAGCCTATGTCTGTAGCGGATAATCCAGCTTATGATCCAGATCGGCCTGTTGGCTACTGGCAGCTTCTCAAACAGAATCCACGCTTTCGGACGCTGTGGATAGCGCAGCTTATCTCGACAGCGGGCGACTGGTTCAACAGTGTCGCAGTTCTGGGTTTGGTCTTGCAGCTTACGCGCAGCGGTCTCGGAGCGAGCTTTGTTCTGCTGGCAAGCACGGTTCCAATGTTCTTTCTGATCCCCATCGCCGGGCCGGTGGTGGATCGTTCTGACCGGCGTATGTTGATGATCCTCACGAATCTTTTCTCGGCAGTGGTCGCCCTACTGTTCATCCTCGTCAAAACGGAAGATATGGTCTGGCTGCTGTACGTTGCCAGTATTTTGCTGATCGTCTCGGCCTCGTTCTTCATCCCGGCGAGTTCGGCCAGCATCCCCAACATTGTTACGCGCAGCGAGTTGTTTTCTGCCAATGCGCTGGGCGGTGCGACTTGGGGAATTATGCTGATGGTCGGTTCAGCGTTGGGCGGGATTGTCTCGACACTTTTGGGCCGCGACTTGGCGTTTGTCATTAACGCGCTGTCATTCTTGATTGCTGCTGGCCTGATCGCGCTGATCGAGGTGCCGAGTCCTAAGACGACCAACAAACAGATGACTCTAGTCAAGGATTTTATCGAGGGGATGCGCTATCTGCGCGAGTATTTGCCGTCGCTGGCGCTGGTGGGAATCGAGTTGGGGTGGGGTCTTGGAGTCGGGGTATTAGTTCTGCTGAGTGTGTTGGGAACACAGGTTTTCCACGCAGGCGATGCAGGAATCGGGATTCTTTACGCCGGACGGGGGCTGGGCGTGTTAATTGGCCCGTTTGTGGTGCCCGCCGTTGTCGGAAACGACATCAAGAAGCTGCGCAATGCGGTCTGGCTGTCATTTGTGTTGGCCGCCATTGGCTACCTGATAGTTGCCTATGCTGGTTGGAACGATACCTTGTGGCTGGCATTCTTCGGGCTGATTGTTGCGCATTTCGGCGGCGGAATAGCTTGGGCGGTAAGCAGTATATTGCTCCAGATCACGACCCCTGATCGGCTGCGGGGGCGGGTCCTGGCAGTTAATGGCGGGCTTGGCACACTCGGATCGGGAATCTCGACACTGATCTTTGGGCTTGCGCTGCAAGCGGGCAGTTCGCCGATGACGCTGGCCGTTGTTGGTGCAGCGATCTTTGCCGTATACGGCGTATGCTGGGGACTGATCACGGCAGGCGGCCCATTCCATATCTCGGAAGCCACAATGGTCGATTCAGAGCAGCGGGTCACTCGCACGCAGTCGGCTGATTAGAAATCATCACGGCACTAGTTAGTGGCCTGAGTCCTGAATAACGGGACACAAGTAACAACCATGAAGTGTCGGGGCTTGTGCTTCGTGCTATTGAATCTATATCGCGGTCAGCTGCGGTGTGGGATACAGGAGATGTTGAACAAAGGCAAGGCATCGTCCGCAATTTGTTCAGCCATGTTCATCTATGACTTGGATACCCACCGTATCTCTAACTTCAAATTGAAGCCTTGGGCCGAACGTTTTTGGAACTGCGCGTTGACGCTGAAATAAAGGACTTTGAGGAACTAAACCCCTCATCCGTGATGTGGCCCCGGAGAGTCTTGAGGACTCTTCTTCCGCCTCTATTGAAAAGGCTATTCGGAGGATTTTGCGGCTTCTTTATGCGGGGATGGAGCTACCATCAGAACCACTCACTGATCACAGCTCATACCAAATACGGACTTCGGCGGCAGTAACAACCCCACACTTTCATAGTAACGGATGGCTGACGTTTGTATTCCAGCAGCTTGGGCAACCTCGCCAATAGTGAGTTCATTCATGTTGTTTTTAGCCCCTTGACTTAAAGTATACTTTAAACTGTACACTGAACTGCAAGTAAAAATAGCCCCTCAAATTGAGGGAGGAAAGGCAATCCAATGCTACCCGACACAACGCCTCAGAGTGAAGTCGTTATTGCTTGCGATCCGAATGCCCTCACCCCAGATCAGCAAGAACGTTGGGTGCAGGAAATCCGAGAACTACCCAATGGGTGGGCTTGGCGTTTACCGAGTACTCCAGAGATGCTGGTACTCGTGGCTGAAGACCTCAACATGGATCGGCTTTGCTGCCCATTTGTACACTATACGCTGGAGATTGAGCCAAACCGCGGACCCTTCTGGTTGCGCATGACGGGCGCAGACGGTGTCAATGCGTTTTTGCGGATGTCGTTTGAAGCTGCCAACGTCTTCGATGCGCAAGTCGCCCAAGCTGCTGGACTTAACGTCTCTGCCAGCCCGGAAATTAATTCAGTAGAAACTGTTATTGACGCAACTGGCAAGCTCAACGCACGTTTTGCCAACGAGGGTTCTAACGCCTAACTTGAAGATTGATGAGTTAGTCGTCGAACGTGCTGCACTTTTCCATAAAGAGTGCAGCATTAGTCTCGTGAAATTTGCTGAAAGGCTCCTTTTACACTACCAAAAACATGCGCTTTTCGCTCGCCCTTAATTCTACCAGCTTTCTTCCTCGCTGCTCTTGCGTTGGTCTACTAGGACAATTCAATTTGCCATTTCTAGTACGTTCACATGACCAACTGCGGAGGAAAGAGAGCCTCAATTCGATTGTGTTGGCCTAATTTTATTGCTTTCCAGTTTTTGGCCTTGTACCAGATTGATAAAGGCATCTTCCAAAGATGGTTTCTCTATACGAAAAGCATTCACCGAGATTCCTTGTTGAGCCAACATTGCTTGCAGGCGATCACGCGCGAGACTCCCATCAGTGCTTAGGACATGGATAGCCGCCCCGAATAGGTTTGAACTGCTGGCGGGTAACGTCCCTAATTGGATGGCTTCCTTGATAACTTGTAGGGCACGCAGCGGGTCAGATGGCTCAAAAGAGATGATCTGTCCCGGAACTGTTGTCTGAACGAGTTCATGAGGCGGCGCATCAGCGATCAGCTTACCGTAGTAGATAAAGGCTACCCGTTGGCAGTGTTCCGCCTCGTCCATGTAGTGTGTGGTCACAAAGACCGTCGTGCCGGACTGTGCCAACTCATACAGCAGATCCCAGAACTCGCGTCTGGACACCGGATCGACCCCGGCGGTAGGCTCGTCAAGAAATAGCAGCTTGGGCTGATGAATGATGGCTGCACCCAGCGCTAACCGCTGTGCCCAACCGCCTGATAGGTCGCGGGTTGGTATGGCCTCCTGCCCTTTCAGTCCGGTCATTTCGAGTATTGCGTCCATGCGCTGGCGAAGGGTGTTACCAAATAATCCATAACTGCGACCAAAAAAGGTAAGGTTTTCTGCCACTGTTAAATCGGTGTAGAGCGAGAACTTCTGCGACATATAGCCAATCTGTTCCATGATATGGCGGGACGCTTTGTGTATGTCTTGGTTCAAGATATAGGCCGTCCCGCTAGTCGGCTTGACCAAGCCGAGCAGCATTCGGATGGTCGTCGTTTTCCCTGATCCGTTTGGCCCCAGAAAACCGAAGATTTGACCTTCGGGAATCTCAAAACTGACATCGTTGACGGCGACAAAACTGCCGAATTTGCGTCCCAGATGATTTACTCTGATTATCATCGTTCTCGTCCCTTCACGTTAAACTACGACGGTAAACCAGCGTCGTCAACCCAATGATTACGGTTCCAATCGCTATAATTGCCAGTACATGTCCGGCGAAAACATCTAACCCGACTCCTTTGAGCATGATGTCGCGTAAGATAATCAGCCAATGCCGAATCGAAAAGATGTTCGACACGGTTTGCAAGAATGGGGGCATTGATTCCACCGCGACGGCATACCCGGAAAACAGCATATCCACCATTGCCACACCAAAAACCAGAAGAACGGCTTGCAGTTGCGTGCGGGCTACTAGGCTCAGGAGAATGCCCTTGCCAACTTCGGCAATCAGATAGATTATCGCTAACCCAAGCAGCAGAAGCAGCGATCCCCGGAAGGGCACATGGAAAATAAAAACGGATAGGGCGAGCATCGTCATGAACAGGCAGTAGCCAATCGTCATCGGGGCGATAATCTTGCCGAGGATGACCTCCCAAGAACGATAGGGCATGACTAGCAGTTGTTCATACGTGCCGCGTTCGCGCTCACGGGTGATCGCCAGCGCTGCCAGGACAACGGTCATGACATAAAACATCAGACCCATTTCCGACGGCAGCGTATAGGCCGAACGATCCAGCGTTTCGTTATATTTAACTGTGACCTGTGGCAGTTCGTTCGCGTAATCCTTCGGTTCCTGATGCAACGCATCCCGCATCCCCTGCTCAAGAATAATCTGCTGAGCCGCATTTTGCGCGGCATAGGCGCTGGTCGAATCGGCCCCATTCAGAAGTAATGAAACGGTGGGTGGATGGTGCGCCACGAGCATGGAACCATAATTTGGTGGGATAACCACACCCAGTATCGCCTGATTGTGATCCATCAGGGTATTCACGTCCGCCACGCTATTGGTAATTTGTGCCTTGCTCAGCGTGTCAGAAGTATCCAGTCTAGCAATTAGCGCGGCACTTTGATGGCTGTGGTCTTGATCCACCACAGCCATCGGTACATTACGAATGGGTTGGCTGGTCGCCCAAGCCACGACGGTCAACTCCAACAACGCGCCCAGAATGAAGAATGGGACTAAGACCCGATCCTTCCGCAGATGCAAGAATTCCTTCCAGGCGATGTTGAGAATCCGCTTGAACATCAGGCCACCTTCTTTCTAAACAGCACCATCGAGAGTCCCAGAATACCCACTCCGACCACCAGCAGCGCCAGAAAGTCGAACCACAGGTCGGTCAGGGGCGTGCCTTGTAAGTACATGGCCTTACTCACCGTCACATAATGGGTCACTGGCAAGAATTGGAGTTCAAGCTGCACCACGGCGGGCATTATCTTTAAAGGGAAAAATACCCCAGAGAGGAAAAAGCTCGGAAAGAAGAACACGAGAAAGGCAACGACCATCGCCAACTGTTGGCTGCCCAGCAGCACCGAAATAAGCAGACCTAACGCCATATTAGAAAACAGGAAAAAGAATGAAAAGATCGCATAACCGAGCAGATTGCCCTGGAATGGCACGTTGTACACGAACCGCCCGATGGCGACCAGCAGTAGGGTATCTACCATCCCAAAGAACATGTAGGGCGCAATCTTACCGAGCAGGAGTGAGAGCTTATCAACAGGCATGGCAACCAGTTGTTCCAGCGTGCCGAGTTCTTTTTCACGGGCCAGTGCCAGCGCCAGTGCCACACCGGGTAAAGAGAGTACAACGGCGGTCAGGCCAGGATAAAAATCGATCACATTACTCAAGGTGGGGTTGTAGCGGGTTTCAGTCTCGATCTTTACCGGGTCGTTGAACTGGGATACATCGATGCCGGGAATCTTGGACAGGGTATCAGTTACTAGGGTACGGAGGTCGGCTTCGCTGGCCGTATAAATGGCGTCTAAAACATGCTCGGCGGACATCGGCTCTGTGCCATCCACGATGATTTGCAAGGTCGGCAGCTTTCTGGTTACGAAGTTCAATGGATTACCATAACCATTGGGAATGACCAGAACCGCTCTAATCTCACCACGCTCTAGCAAGGGAGTAGCCGCTTGGACTTCGGCTAACGTCTGGGTGACTTTGACAACCCCATTCGCCTGGACTTGCTGAATTAACCCGTTGGATGCGGAATTAGCAGCAAGGTTAACCACGGCAATGGGTACATTCTTGACATCGGCGGTAAGGGCGTAAACGAGCATTATCATCAAAAGAAGCGGGCCAACGGTCATTAAGGCCAGCGTCCCCGGATCGCGGGTGATGTGATAGAACTCATTGCGGGTAACTGCCCAAAGGTGCTGCATTTTCATGTTACTGTGTTCCTTCTATCCGGTGACGTTCTTCCCCAGTCAAATAAATAAACGCTTCCTCCATGCGAATCGGGATTGGCTGAATGTCTTGGAAGGGAACGTTTTGGGCCTTCAATAAGTCGCGCGCGGTGCGCTGCACTGTCGATATTTCGCCATCAACGATGAGCGTCAGGCTGTCCCCGTAGGGTTGCATGTCGCGGATGCCTTCGACGCTTTTGAGGGCTTGCGCAGCGGCGCGGAAGTCGGTTCCCTGTACAGACAGCACCTGCCCCGGCACGCTGGCTTTGATTTCCGATGGGCTACCTGCTGTCAGAATACGCCCCTGGAACAGCAACACAAGGCGATTACAGCGTTCCGCCTCGTCCATATAAGGCGTGCTGACCACGATAGTGATGCCCTCCGCATGGAGCTTGGACAATAGTTCCCAGAAGTCGCGGCGGGTCACCGGATCAACCCCGGTGGTCGGCTCGTCTAGGAGCAGCAGCGGTGGTCGATGCAGAATAGCGCAGGCCAGTGCCAACTTTTTCTTCATGCCGCCAGACAGCAGCCGCGCTCGGCGCGAACGAAACCCTTCCAGACCCGTAAATGCCAAGAGTTCTGCTATCCTGTTCCGCCGAACGGCCCCATTGATCCCAAAGACAGTTGCTGTAAAGGTCAAGTTCTCATCCACAGACAGGTCATCGTAAAGACCGAAATGCTGCGGCATGTAGCCGAGATGTGCTTTGATTGTCTCCGGTTGCGTGACGGTATCGCAGCCGCTGACGATGATATGACCGACAGGGGGATGAACCTTTTCGAGAACCTGTTCACGCCAGCTTAGTCTGTCGGCTGTTGTAGGGTCTAGCACAGCAGCTATCAGTCGGAGTAAGGTTGTTTTGCCGCTGCCATCTGGGCCAATGACCCCGAACAAGTCTCCCTGTCCAATCTGGAGGCTGACGTTATCCAGGGCAAGTTTGTGTCCAAAGCGCCGCGATACGTGATCCAGGCGAATAACCATTTCCGCATTCACATTAATTCCCTTTCACCAAGCCGCGCACGAGCGTTTCGATAAGCGCTTGAATTGGCGCTTCAAGGTCGCCATCTGGGCCAAACAGCAATTGAGCCATCATGCCGTCCAGAGAACCCGTAATGGCACGAGCCATCGCATTGACATCCATCGCTCGGAAATCTCCTTTATCGATACCTTCCTGTAAGATGGCGGCAAACAAATCGATGTATTTGGAATAGGCTTCCTTAGAGACTTGCCGCACCACATCCTGCTGCCAAGCTTGAACAAAAATGTCCATGTAGAAATGGACAAACTGCCTATCCTGCATAGCTGCCATGCCCGACATGAGCATCACCTGCTGCAATTTCTCCGAGGGCGGAAGGTCTTTTAGGTTACCTAACACAGCGTCCGCCCCAATAACGAACTGATCGAAGACCATTTTCGCAACCGCGGCGAACAAGGCTTGTTTGTTGTCAAAGTACCAATACAACGTGCCTTTGCTTAACCCACTGACCCGCACAATATCGTCCATGCTGGTTTTGTCATACCCTTTCTCGGTAAAGGCTTTCAAGGCAGCCGCGATAATCTCCTGCCGACGCGCGTCTTTGGGATCGTTGGGCATTGAGTTGTTCTTTCATAGACTGACCGGATAGTCTAGACTGACTAGTCAGTCTAGAGAATATAATAAATGCGTTGAGATGTCAAGCATTTGCAGATTTTGGAAATGGATTTTTCGGGAATTTCAAGCAAAACTGGTGGAGAGTCGCTTATTGTGTAGTGTTCGCAACGATCTGGCTTTGTTCGATTTTTCCAACGCGACAACCGCCTCGACATCGTCGGCGTACAGACGAAGGGCTAGTTTCATTTAATCTACGGCACAGAAGGGACACAGGCGCTGTTCACTGGGTTAGCGACTCAGATCGTCTATGGTGGCTGCGATCACGATACCGCCGCCTTTTACAGTAAAGCCTCTGGGACGACCACAGCCGATGCTAATCCCGATCCCCAGAAAGCCAACTTTCGCCAGCGCCTTTTGCTCACCGTCGATCCAAATCCGTTCGAGCCGCTGCCAGAGGGCTGGTGGGGCATCCTAGAGCAGCAATTTAGCACCATCGCGGTCTTGAATGGCAGCCGGATGCACCACCACATGCAGCAGGTTGCCCATCGCACCGACCAGAATATGACGTTTGCGCCCTTTGACTTTTTTGCCTGCATCCTGCCAGTTGCTGCGCTCGCGGCCTTTTGTCCGATGATAGCCGCCGCGATTCTTGTTTACCAAGAAAACAAGATGGTGGGCGTAATCGCGTTGCTGAAGCGATCGTTCGATTTTAAGCGGATCAAAGCGAAAGTCTGGTAACCTGCCAGTCTTGCTGCTGATGCCGGTGGTGAGCCTGGTGTTATTTGGCATCATGCGCCTGACCGGAACGCCAGTTCCAGCCCCACAAATCGCGCTTCTGCCGACGCTGATGCTGAGTGTGATGTTCTTTATCGGCGCTTTAGGCGAGGAACTGGGCTGGTCTGGCTACGCCATCGACCCGATGCAGGATCGCTGGGGTGCGCTCCAAGCAAGCCTTATCCTTGGATCGGTTTGGGCAGTCTGGCACTACGTGCCATTGGTGCAGGCTAACCGTTCGGCGGCGTGGATCCTTGGTGGTCGCTCGGCACCCTGGCGCAGCGCGTGATCATCGTCTGGCTCTACAACAACACTGGTAAGAGTGTCTTTGCTGCGGCACTCTTCCATATGATGATCAACGTCACCTGGCAACTGTTTCCGGTCAACGGTTCATACTTCGATCCGCGTATCGCAAGCTCGCTCTTGGCCTTGGTAGCCGTTATCATCATTGTCTGGAGGAAGGGTACCGCCAAGAATCGTGTGTAAATATGTGATAGGCCTTACTAACGCCAGCTGGCTTGAGCATCAATCACTACGCTTCGCTTGGAAGAACAAGGTGCGGCAAACCCATCGCTCGAATTTTTGAATGTAATGTCTTCTTGAGCACTACTTCTTTGAATTCGTAGAACCTGTACTCCATCAAAAAATGGGTTCGCTCAGGCTAGTAAGTCGCAATAACAATGACAACATGCTACGATAAACATAACTACAGCCAATACAGGATATATTCATAGGCAGCTTTGCTGATGCAGTCATAGCCGAATAACTTGTGAAAACATTCGGTATTTTATCGACTAACGAGGCAAAAAGTTGAGACCCCTCGAAATCCTGTTATCCCTTGCTAATCTACTGACATTTTGTATTTTAGTGATCTTGCAACGTCACACGATACAGTGGAGAGGTTATTTAGCACTAATCGCTGTACTAATCGCCGGTGTACAGGTACTAGCTGAAGGTCCACGCTGGCAGATGATCCCAGCCTATGCGTTGACTGGGGTGTTCTTGTTGGTCGGGCTACTCCAGAACTTCGCGCCAGTGGGCGGTATCCTCCAGCAGATACTGAACAATCGCTTTGCTATTGGACTGTCAGTTGGCGTAGGCATACTCGGACTCGCCGTCTCCATCGCTCTGCCGACGGTGCTCCCCGTATTCCGCTTTCCGCGTCCAAATGGGTCATACCAAATCGGTACTGTAACCTATCATTGGGTGGATACAAGTCGTCACGAGATCTTCAGCGCCGATTCGAATGCCTATCGCGAGCTGAGGATGCAGGTCTGGTATCCAGCCAAAGGAGACACATCATCCCCACGTGCTCCCTACATGCAGGATGCCGATAGTGTTGCGCCAGTGTTGGCACGACTATTCCATTTGCCGGAGTTCGCCTTCAGGCATTTCAAATACGTCACTACAAATGCCACCTCCTCTATACCGATGACAACTGATAAGTCGATCTACCCAGTGTTGATTTTCTTGACCGGGTTAAATGGCTTTCGCCAGTCGAACACTTTCCAGATCGAGGAGCTGGTCTCGCATGGCTACATTGTTGCAGCCCTCGACCAGCCGTATGCGTCAGCATTGGTAGTTTTCCCCGATGGACACCAGCTAACCGGATTGACAAGAGACCAAATGCAACCTTTCATCCAACAGAGCCTGAGTCCAGCCGAAAAGGCTCCAATGCTGAACGGCCAAGCGCTCAAGAATGGTATCATCCCGTATTTCGCGCAAGATGTTAGCTTCACCCTCGACCAGCTCACTGCTCTGGATAAAACTGACCCGAATGGTATTCTGGCTGGACGGTTAGATCTGCAACACGTTGGTACTTTTGGGATTTCATTGGGCGCTATGGTTGCCAGTGAAGCTTGTCACATGGATCCACGTCTGCAAGCTTGTCTGATGATGGACGCTGCGATGCCTGCCGATGTCGTGCAGGCTGGATTGCAGCAACCGAGTCTGTGGATTACCAGAGATGCTGACATGATGCGACTCGAAAGACAGCGGTCCGGCGGTTGGTCAGAGGCAGATATCACCCAAACCCTGACGACGATGCGGGCGGTGTTCGAGAAGAGCCTGCCGGGAGAGGGTTACTATGTGCAAGTGCCCGGTATGTTCCATGTCAACTTTACCGATGCTCCGTACTTTTCTCCGCTGACACCCCAGTTGGGTATTGCTGGGCCGATTGATGCACAGCGAGGGTTTGACATCGTGAACGCTTACTCGGTGGCGTTCTTTGACCAACATTTGGAAGGGCGACCAGCAGCACTGCTTGACGGATTGTCAAAACATTATCCTGAAGTGCTTTTTGAAACTCGTCAGCCTTGACAGCCTATGCGTTGTTCGTGACAAATGTCGTCGATTTTTAGGTTGTATAGCACTAGTCATCCTCCTCCAATAGCCTGACAATTAAAGTAGGTAAAGTTTATCTCGTGTTAGATGGTGTTAGTCGAGAGAATTGTGCCAGCACTGCTTTCGGTAACCTCCCGTGCTTACCAAAAATCTCCGCTCTACCATGTCCTGATTTACCCTTCTTTCAAATGTCAACACGCCCTATTTAGATGGTGATTATCAAAAGAGGCAAAAAATGTCAAGATTGTTTTTACCAGTAGCCACCCGCAGGCTAGCTCCGCATAAAACGGGATTTTCTTTACCGAACGACTCTATGAGCGTGGTGTACCAAAGTGGTCAGACTGTACCTGTGACAGGGCAATATGAACTTGCGGGTGCTGAACCTAAATCAATGGGAGCCAGCGGAGAAAAGATTGTTCGCGAATTGAGTGCTGATAATTTGTTTCCAGATTACGAAGGTCGCGCTGTGGCCTGGCATCCGTTAAGAACCCCGGCTTCCAGCACTAATTAGAATATTGTTCCGAGGCTCACCGTTGCAATAAGCCTTGGAAAGCCAACCCTCCCACCATCTGAACGATTACACGGTCTTGATGAAACCGAGGAGTAATCTATGAAAAGCACCATTAAAAGCGAAGTGGGTCTATGGATTGACCACCGACAAGCGGTTATCGTGACTCTCCTAGACCAGGGAGAATCTACCAAGCGAGTAACGTCGAACATTGAGAAGCATGTGCGTTATTCTGGTGCTTCCCATTCTCAGAATCCAGAGGGACATGATGATTCCTCAGAGAACAGGCGCGACAGGCGCTTTGATGACGAGCTTGACAAATATTATGATGATGTCATCGCTTTACTCCAGACTGCCGACTCCATTCTGATTCTTGGTCCTGGCGAGGCAAAGGGCGAGCTTCACAAACGCCTTGAGGAGCATGACTCCAGTCGGCATATCGTAGCTACTGAAGCCGCCGACAAAATGACCGATGGTCAAATCGTGGCAGCCGTTAAACAACACTTTCGCCGCTAGCGCACTAAACATCCCACTATAGCGAGCCACTCACGACAGCGTTTTTAGTGCCAATAAATCTTCAAGGAGCAGCGTAAAAATGTGTTGGAAAATATTCAACGTTGGATTAAGCAGCACCCGCTTATAACCTTTTTTCTACTGGCTTACGGGATCTCATGGTCATTGGGAGGACTACTCATTGCCCGGAGGAATGGCTGGCTGGAAGTCCCTGAAGGTATTCACTACCTGATTGCATTTGGCCCGTTGATTGCGTCTGTGATCGTGACTGCCGTTATGCACGGGCGAAGCGGATTGGTCGATCTCTGGTCAAGAATCACGCGCTGGCGTGTTGGCTGGCTCTGGCTGATCATCGGTTGCCTTTCACCATTGATCCTATTCCTCATGGCGATGCTGATAAGTTTTGTTGCGACGGGCAAGTGGCCCGACTTCGCCCTATTCGCGAAGGTAAACTATCTGGGCATTATCGGCATCCCAGCGGCTTTTCTCCTGTGGCTTGCTACCTTTGGCTTTGGTGAAGAAATCGGTTGGCGTGGTTTTGCGCTTCCCCAGTTACAGCAGCGTTTCGGGTTGCTGACCAGTGCCTTAATCCTCGGCGTATTCTGGGCGCTATGGCACCTGCCTCAATTCTTTTACCATGAACCTTTTATGGCGATGGGCATTGGTGGGTTCGTTGGGTTTGCCATCAGCATCATCATGGGATCGATTCTCCTAGCATGGCTGTATAACCACGCTAATGCCAGCATCCTCGTCGTAGCCCTTTGGCATGGTTGTTTTGACTTCCTCACTTCGCCAATGGCAAAGGAACCCATTGCAGCCTTGATGAGCATGGCTGTTATCGTGTGGGTCATTGCCATTATTGTCGCCATGCTCCGCCGCAGAACCAACGGAGTGAGTGCGGATTCCGTCCTCTCTGTCCAGACCCATACGACGAACTATCGGGATACGAACAAGGTTGCGCGAGGAAAAGCGTAGTGCCTCAGCTTCGTGTTCCCAGTCTCAAATTTGGGTCTTACTTGAAAGGATAATTACTTTATGTATCTCTATTTTCTTATGCTACTTGCCGTCCTAAGTGCAATTTACCTGCGTTTCGTCCGTCCCCGGCAAGTCCGTTGGGGAGCCACCGAGAGTGAAATTGATCGCTCGATGGCGGGCGATGAGGTCATCAAATCACCGACCTTTAACGCTACACGCGCCGTGACAATCCAAGCGCAGCCTGAGCATATTTTCCCCTGGATCATGCAAATGGGCGTTACCCGTGCTGGCTGGTATAGCATCGATTTGCTCGACAATCTCGGCAAGCCAAGTGCTGAAGTCATTCTGCCGGAGTTTCAGCAGTTAAAACCGGGTGATGTGATTCCGATGAGTCCCGATGGCAACCAAGGCACGTATGTCAAGGACTTTGTACGCAATCAGTGGATGCTATGGGGTGATAAGGCTGGGGATAGCACTTGGGTTTGGGGCCTATATCCTACCGATGAAAATCATACGCGGCTCATTACACGGATACGCATGAAGTATCACTGGTTATCACCGACGATCATCTTTGGATTGTTGGTTGAATTCACGGACATCATCATGATGCGAAAGAGTATGTTGGGGATTAAACGCCGTGCGGAGCGGCTTGAGAGAGAATCCTCAATTTAACTTACAGTTTTAATACATCGTAATACGCTTACGTAGAAAGATTATATGGTTAATCAAAGCTTACTCCGGATATTTCGACATAGCACATCTATTTTCATCCTCATCGCGGCATTGATAATCAATGCCGCACCCCAACAGCGCCTTCATGCGGCACCACAATCTACATCTGTGTCGGGTGGTGACTCCACGACAAGTACAGCGTCAACGAAGTCGGCACAGGATGCTTACGGCAAGCTGCCCACCTCGTTTATTGCCAACGCTGGACAACTCGATTCGAGTGTGCGCTTTGAGGTGCGCAGCAGTGCCGGACATCTGTTTTTCACGCCGCAAGGAGTCACGCTGGCGCTCACGACAGGATCGAAGTCGCCCAAGCCAGTGGATGATCGCCCTATCGCCCAGCGGCACACGCCAAACACGGATAACTCACTACAGACAAACGTTTCGGTGCGGGTCAGTTTCGACGGCGCGAATCCGAATGCGATACTCGGCGGCGCAGATCAACAGCCGGGGATCGCCAACTTCTTCATCGGCAACGATCCGGCGCAGTGGCACACCAATGTGCCAACCTTCGCGGGGGTCACTTATCGCGACCTATATCCCGGTATCGACCTAACCTATAACGGGCATGGTGGCGTACTCAAAGGCACGTACACCGTTGCGTCCGGTGCCGATCCATCGCTCATCCGCTGGCACTACGACAGCGCAACCGCGACTCGCCTCGACCCAACCAGCGGCGATCTGCTCATCGATGCGCCCAACGGCCTCATGTTGACTGAACAAGTGCCGGAAGTCTGGCAACATGATGTAAATGGTGTGCAGCATCCAGTAACGGCCCACTATACACTGTCGGCAGATGACGCGGCACAGTTTGCGCTAGGTGCTTATGACCCAACCCTGCCGCTGGTCATCGATCCGGGGCTGGTGTACTCGACCTATCTGGGGGGCAGTGACGATGACACAGGTTTTGGCATTGCGGTGGACAGCAGCGGCAGCGCCTACATCACTGGCAATACTAAAAGTACCAATTTTCCGACAACGGTGGGGGCCTTCCAAACGGCTTTGGGCGGCTTCGACGATGCGTTCGTGGTCAAACTGAACGCTGCCGGCAGTGGGCTAGTCTACAGCACCTATCTGGGCGGCAGCGGCAGCGATGACAACGGCATTGAGATCGCGGTGGACAGCAGCGGCAGTGCCTATGTCACGGGGTCCACCAACAGCGCCGACTTTCCAACGACAACGGGAGCCTTCCAAACGACCTTCAGCGGCGGCTTCGACGATGCGTTCGTGGTCAAACTGAACGCCGCAGGCAGTGGACTGGTCTACGGCACCTATCTGGGTGGTAGCGGTGATGACAACGGCGCTGGGATTGCAGTAGATGGCAGCAGTAGTGTCTACGTCACAGGCACCACCTTCAGCGCCGATTTCCCGACGACGATAGGTGCCTTCCAAACGACCTTCGGGATGAGTGGTGTCACCGATGCGTTCGTGGTCAAACTGAACGCCGCAGGCAGTGGACTAGCCTACGGCACCTATCTGGGCGGCATCATAGATGACAACGGCAATGGGATTGCAGTGGACAGCAGCGGCAGTGCCTATGTCGCGGGCTACACCGACAGCGCTAACTTTCCAACGACAACGGGAGCCTTCCAAACCATCTATAGTGGCGGCGACGATGCGTTCGTGGTCAAACTGAACGCTGCAGGCAGTAGCCTAGTCTACAGCACCTATCTGGGCGGCAGCGGCAGCAATGACATCGGCAATGGGATTGCTATAGACAGCAGCGGTAGTGCCTACGTCACGGGGTACACCGACAGCGCCGACTTTCCAACGACAACGGGAGCCTTCCAAACGACCTTCAGTGGCGGCTTCGTCGATGCGTTCGTGGTCAAACTGAACGCCGCAGGCAGTGGGCTAGTCTACAGCACCTATCTGGGCGGCAGCAGCAGTGAATACGGCGCTGGGATTGCAGTGGACAATAGCGGTAGTGCCTATGTCATGGGCACCGCCTTCAGCGCCGACTTCCCCACGACGATAGGTGCCTTCCAAACGGTGAGCGACGGCGGCGACGATGCGTTCGTGGTCAAACTAAACGCCGCAGGCAGTAGCCTAGTCTACAGTACCTATCTTGGCGGCAGCGGCAGCGATAACATCGGCAATGGGATTGCTATAGACAGCAGCGGTAGTGCCTATGTCACGGGCGGCACCTTCAGCACGGATTTCCCAACCACAGTTGGTGCTTTCCAAACCACCCTTAGCGGCGGCGAGGATGCGTTCATCACCAAACTCGACCTGATCCCGTTGCCCAACAGTAGCCCCAAAGACACCATCGGTATATTCCGACCCTCGACAGCAGCATTCTATCTACGCAACTCAAATACTAGTGGAACAGCAGACAGCGTTACAGCCCTTGGCATAGCGACGGATCTGCCCGTCGTGGGTGACTGGAACGGTGACGGGGTCGACACAGTCGGGGTGTATCGACCCAGCACGGGGCAGTTCTTCCTGACCGACTCGAACACGTCCGGGGCACCGATCGTCTACAGTTTCGTGTTGGGAGTCAGTGGCGATGTACCGATGGCAGGCGATTGGGACGGCGACGGCAAGGATGGAGTCGGTGTGTGGCGACCCAGTAACGGCCTGATTTATCTCAAGAATGGCTTGACCACAGGCTTTGCCGATTTCCAGATGGTGCTGGGGATTCCTGGTGATCAACCCGTAGCAGGCGACTGGAACTTCGATGGCAAATCTAGTCCCGGCGTATACCGTCCGAGCAGCGCGACGTTCTTCCTGACCGATCAAGTGTGCAATTGCAACGCGACGGGCAGCTATCAGGCCACATTGGGCGTGGCGGGCGATAGTCCGTTCGCGGGTGACTGGAACAACGATGGCAAGGCAGGAATCGGCGTGTTCCGGCCCTCCAACGGACTGATCTATCTCAAGAATTCGCCGACGACGGGCTTTGCCGATATTCAGCTTGTGTTCGGCATTGCCAACGATAAACCCGTCGCCGGACACTGGGCCGTCAGTCCGCCTATTCATCAAACCCCGCAACTCGCGCCAACATTCGTGCCGTAGTCTATTGATACCTCAAAGCTCTCTCCATTCAATAGTGGGTGGGGAGGGCTAGCGGTAAGGTCACTACTGTCATGCACTTGTGACTGATCCTACGGCATCTTTCATAAGTACCTACGAGTGGAATTACACTGCCTTATGACTCGTAGGAGTGTCTAAATTAGTGGATACGATTTAGATAGTCAGGACTTTATATCAACCTCGTAGTATGCGAAAACTCCATCGCCACATGACGCGACACGCTAAGCTGCCTCGCATCGGTAATCATGCAGGATGCCGCCTAACACGTCGCGACAGGAAACCGGACCCGTTGCCGGGCCGCGTGCAAAGGGAATGGGGACTTGCTGATGCAACCCTTGGTGCGGTTGTGCTGTGTTGTAATAGTCTACATACTCCCGCGTCTGAGAAAACTATGGGCTAATGGCGGTTATACCGGCGAATGGCTGGACAAGTTGCCAACAGACTTCCCCATTCAACTAGAAATCGTTCATAACCAACCGGGTCAACGCGGTTTCAATGTCGTCCCGTGGCGGTGGGTCGTCGAACGAACTTTTGCATGGCTGGGGCAATATCGACGCCTGAGCAAAGATTACGAGTATTTGATGACCACTGCCGATGCGATGATTTACGGTGCCAGTATTCGCCTTATGCTCCGCCGTCTCGCTCACTCCTGAGACTTTTTGGACAGCTTCTAACAGCAATTTCTCGACCCGCGACGGGCGGACCGGCTTGCCTACCCGACGTTCAAGTATTCGGATTTGCTGGCGCAGCACTAGGAGTTCAAGAGCTTTAGCCGGGTCTGTAGTGAAGCGCAAGCTCAGCGCGTCCAAGATCACTGTTACGATCCGAGCAATGAGAAACCATAGCATCGCGATCCCTGCTTCCAAAAGCGCCGACTGCTGAGGGCTATTCTATCTGGAATGGGCGTAGATGGAAATTTCGCATACTACAGGGTGACAGACATAATTCTCACTCCTGATTTTCGCAGTATGAGCCACTTTTTTCAAGTGAGGTTATATTAATATATTGTATACTTATTTATTAAATGTGCCTGGAGGGGTTCAAGCCATCAGCAGGATCATTGCCATCCCTCAAAGCTGCTATGCGTTTTATTCTTTGCCTCATCTACGGTGATAGCATTGCAGAATTACAATCATGGGAAAAATTACAGCGCAATGCTGAAATTTATCGGCGTTATCTTGCCGGAGAAGATTCATTGGTTCTTGGGCGTGCCTTTGGCCTCTCGGATCGGCGGATACGCGACATCATCGAACATGAGCGCAAACGTCGCGGTCTATAAGAACATTCCTTAACAGTAGGCCCCTTCTCGAAAGAGAGCTTTTTTTTAATTGGGGGTAGCCGAGACTAAACCCATGAATAGTATCCCCATCAGCCTGGGACAGTGTCAGCAGTTTCTCGTAGCTACTGCACATCGCGCATCGGCGGAACACCGAAGACGCTTATGTAGTCGCGGTTGAAGCGTGAGGCATCGTTATACCCAACGCGATAGGCAACACTGGTCGCGTCCAAGTTTTCTCTCAGCATCAAACGGCGAGCCTCCTGAAGCCGCAACTGCTTATGGAATTGCAGGGGACTCATCGCCGTGACCGCCTTGAAATGAGCGTAGAACCCCACGACACTCATGCCCAGGTACTGGGCAAGCTGCTCAATGCTAAGCAACTGATCGAAGTCTTGGAGATGGCCGGGGTATAGTCGCCCATAGCGGTAAGATGACGGAGCCTGCCACCCTGATCGCTTCTCAGCAGCCGATAGATAATTTCCCGTGTAATCATGGGCATGAGGATGGACGCATCGGCGGGCGTATCCAGGAGTCTGACAAGCCGCATAACTGCATCCAGCAGGTCTGCATCTAGCGGACTGACATCAATCGCTCTGAGAGACGGTTTGAAAAAGAGAGAAGGAAAAACCTCCTAATTGGTAAAATTGGAAGTAACCAAACAGCCAACAGTACCAAGCAGGAGCAAAGCAAGTGGGCCACAAAAATGTCAGCTATCCAAGTAATTTGACGGATGAACAATGGGCGATTATCGAGCCGTTGTTGCCCAAAGAGTGGTGGGGATGACCCATCGAAATCGATAGGCGTAGTACGGTCCATGCGATGTTTTATGTGGTGCGGACTGGAATAGCGTGGGACTACTTGCCGCATGAATACCCGAATCATAACCGTGTCTACTTTCACCATCCCAAGTGGTGCGGGGATGGCACTTGGGAACGCCTCAACACCGCTTTACGCGAACAGGTGCGTCATCAAGCAGGCCGGGAGGCGCAGCCTAGTCTGGCTATCATCGATAGTCAGAGTGTCAACACAACAGAAGTCGGTGGTGAGC
Organism: Chloroflexota bacterium; assembly: GCA_040007395.1. Classification (GTDB taxonomy): domain Bacteria; phylum Chloroflexota; class Anaerolineae; order Aggregatilineales; family UBA2796; genus DATGFK01. Next base: position 41,364 of record JBDTVG010000195.1, on the reverse strand, counting down.
GTGGCCTTGATGGCGGCAAGAAAGTCAAAGGACGTAAACGGCATATTCTGGTCGATACCCTGGACAACTTGCTGAAAGTCATGGTGCACGCGCTGGTGCACAACTCTTGCTGCTGAATCTGCCTAAACCACTCTGGCAACGGCTGGCGAAGATCCTGGCCGATGGCGGCTACGAGGGGGTCGATTTCCAAGCGTGGGTTAAGCAGACCTTCGCGGTTGACTTGGAGATTTCCTTGCCCCCTCGCGATAAAAAAGGCTTTGTGGTCGTTCCCTTGCGCTGGATTGTGGAACGAACCTTTGCTTGGCTAGGCCGCTATCGTCGGTTGAGTAAGGACTACGAACAATTACTAGTGAACAGTGAAGGCATGGTCTATCTTGCTTCTATTCACCGGTTCCTGCACTGTTTAGCCCCGCTTATTTGAGTCTCTTTTTCAAACCGTCTCTTACATCCGCAGGGCCTCGCGGCGGCATGTAATGACCAGCCTCAACCATAACTGAACTAACGAGCTGAGGGTCAAGTTCTAGTCGCGGGCTCAGGTAAGGGCCTGCTTGCCGCTGGTCGTTTTCAGGCGGCGATGGGCCGAATGCGTGTTGCGCTTCTGCAAGTCGCGGCGCTGGCGCGTGTAGCGTTTGCGGCGCTGTCGGCGTCAACGTTGCCACCGACAGCGCCGCCCAACCAGCGATCAATCTCGTCCGGCGTCGGGTCATCAATCTCGCACGTTGCCAGCACGTACCAATGCCCACGATGGTAGACTAGATCGGACTCACCGTGCTGATGCTTGAGCAATTCATGTTGCCGATCTCCGCATACGTAAGGGATCGTCTCCCGTCCCGACAACGTCCAGATCGAAACGACCTGCTGGTCGGTGCGATAACTCAGGATACGGCTTTCGTAGGCGATAGCGCCATGCTCCTTAAAGTGACACTTGGCATCCCGGTCCAGCTTGTAGCCATCCGCGACTTTAGAGATATAGCGCACCACCAACTGTGCCGACAGCTCGAATTCGACCCTGCACCGCCTGTACATGGCTGTGTGTAACGAGTACTGGCTAAACACCCCGTTTGCCTAGGTATAGTCACTGATGGCGTTGCACGCGGCATTCACCCATTCAAGGGTGACCTTGAGCCGTTGATGCTCATCCTCGGTCGGTTTGAGCTGAATTTGTGCAGTCAGTTTTATGCCGTTGAGTATACTACAATATTCAAATATTGGAAAAAGCAAACGTTGTTTTCCAACACGGCTCAGGCCCGCTAATCGATGAAATTCAAAGGATCGGAGGTGACGGGAAGCGACCTCCTAGCAGCCTAGCCCGCGTTTTGGCGCGGTTTCGTTTAAGTCGGTTCCGAAATTGCCGCATGGGTTATATGGCTCTCAGCCGCGCCAACCCCACCCCCGTCTTTCCGTAATCATTCCCATTGTAGGCCATATAACGGTGATCCGCGTGATCAAAAACGTGCGGATACTCGATCATTTGCGCATCCCAGCCATCGTCCGAAACCGTGATCCCGACGTTCTGATCGTGACGAGTCCAACTCAGACCGTCGCCCGATTCCGCGTATCCGATCCGGTACGCCTCGCCGCGATAGGAATACCACATCCGGTAGAGATTCCCGTCTTTAACGATGGTGGGGCGCGAAATTGCGTATTCTTGTGGATTCGCGAAATCGATGCACACCCGGCCTTCACGCCGCCATGAAATCCCATCTGAGGACTCCGCATATTTCAGGTGATAGTGATGGCGCGGCTTCCGTTCATGGTACGTCCATCGAACGCCCGAGAGATACCACATACGCCAGAGGCCATTTTCAATCAGAATGGCGCAGCTTGCCACAAAACACGGATCGTAAATACTCCGATCCAGAATCGGCCCATCGGCGTAGCGATTGAACGTCGTCCCGCCGTCCTCGCTGACGGCCAACCCCAGGGCATTACGGAACGGCGTGGTTACACCCAGATTCCAGCCGATATAGTACAAATACTGGATGCCTTCATAATCCAGTAACCACGTCGCCATCACGCCCGAATCATCGAAATTGCCAATCGCCCCAGGTGTGAGAATCGGCACGTCCGCGACCGTTAACGTGCCGAAGGGATCATTGAGATCACACTCACAAAAGCCGATCCGCGATCGATTCTGGGAATCGCGCCCCGAACAATAAATGCGCATCCGGGAGGCGACTCGGATTTCGACACAGGGCACGGCGGCATGAGACGTTAGCCAGGGGTGGTCGGCTTGCGGCTTGATCAGACACCCCAGTTTTTCCCAAACGGGCATCACTGAAAACTCTTCAGATTCGGACTGAGGATATCCAGCGGATCGGTTCCCTTGGCGGCATAAACGCCCTGTAGTTTGGTGTTTTTCAAGATGGTGGCCCCGGCCCCGATTATACATTCGGAAGCGATTTTAATATTGTCGCGAAACGTAGCGTTGACCCCGATAAAACAGTAATCACCAATTTCGACGTGTCCCGAAATGACGGCATGGGACGCAATAAAAACGTGATTCCCGATGGTCACGTGATGACCAATATGATTGCCGCTCCAAATGATCACATCATTCCCGATCGTTACGAACGGCTGAACCGTGTTGTGCTCGAAAATAAAGCAGTTATCGCCACAGTTAACCTCGCCCCAATGCACGGCTTTCGAGTTGATGTAGCTTACCAGCGTGTAACCCAACCCTTTGCAGCGGTAATAAATCGATTCGCGCAGCCGGTTGACTCCCTTAAACCCTATCGCGACGAACATTTTGTAATCCGAGGGGGGATGGGTGGCGAGCAGGTCTTCAAAGGGCACGACCGGAATTCCCAACAGATCAGGAGCCGCGCTATACTGACGATCCACCGTAAACGCCGCCACGCTGTAGGCGTTGTCCTGACTGAAATATACCGAGGCGACCTGTGCAAAATCGCCCGTGCCAAAAATAACGATTTTTTCCATGATTGCGCCTCCTAGCGGCGGACAATGATCGTGAATTCCCACAAATTGTAATCGTGGAGCAGGACGACATTCCGTGACAAGTGTCGCTTACAGTAATCGAAGAGAAAAGTAGGGTCGGCATAGAACAGATCAGGACGGCGTTTATCGTGATCGGAATAGCTGGTCAGGGCGTTAAACGCGAGGGCGCTTCGACTGGCGGCCCACATCGTTTCGATCACGCGCAGCATATAATCGTGCCAGACTGGATCGGGAATCGCGAAGCGAACGTTAAAAATACCGCTGGCAACGGTGTAGTCGGCGGGTTGGAGATCGTCGGAATGCAAGAAATGGCAATAGGGCAGAGTCGCGTAAATCTGCTGCGCCTGCTCGATCATCGGTCGGGCAATATCGTAGCCGGTATAGGAAAATTGAAAGGCTTTCGCCCGCAGATAATCGATCAGTGCGCCATAGCCGCAGCCGTAATCGTTGATCTCAAAGCCTCCATCCCCTTCATGAACTCGCATTAACTGCTGAAAGCGGATGACCTGCGACTCTTCCGTATTCCAATCGACCCCGCGCGGTGTCGGCCCGTGGTCGTGGAGTTTTTCGCCGTAATAGTTGCTTACCTGCGCCAGCAAAGCCGCGTGATCACTCATGGGGAATGCCTTACTCGTTTATGACCGATGGTGGATCGGCTTCGTAAATTTCGCGGATAATCGTGTAGGGGCGGGCTTTGACCTCGGTAAAAATCACCGCCAGGTAAATCGCGATTACGCCCAAAATCGAGATAATTAGCCCGCCCAAGAACCACACCGACACGATCAGCGACGACCAGCCATCGATGCCTACTTTAAAAAACAGGCGTTGAATGATAAAGATCACGATGAGAATCCCCGATGGGATCGATAGCAGCAGGCCCAGGTACGAAATGAGGATGAGCGGCTTGCTGCTGTACGCCGTGACTGAATCGATGGTCATGGCGATGCGCCGCCGAATCGAGTACGTGGTTTCGCCCTTGTAGCGTTTTTCGACCGTGATGGAGCGCTGTCGAAAGCCGGTGATTTGCCACAATCCGCCAATGATAAAGACGTGTTCTTTGTGCTGGATCAGAGCATTGACATAGCGCCGACTCATCAGCCGGGCGATCAGCATATTTTCCGGCAGCGGCGTGGGCGAAAGCCAATTGATGATCTTGTAATATAGGATACCGCTGATCTGCCGAAATAAACTCCCATAGCGGCGATCCATGACCCCGAACACGACATCGACTTCGTGAGTTTTGAGGTCCTGGTAGAATTGACCGAGCAGTTCGGGCGGTTCTTCGAGATCGACATCGATTAAGAAGACCAGATCGCCGGTCACATGTTGCAAGCCAGTCATAATCGCTTTGTGATGTCCAAAGTTCCGCGAAAGGTCGATCACACGGACAGCGGGATCGCGGGCTATGAGTTCACGAGCCAAATTCAAGGAGTCATCGGGCGAGCCATCGTTCACGAAAATAATCTCGTAGTCTGGGGTGAGCGTCAGTAACTCACACTTCATGCGCGTATAGAACGCTTCAATATATGGGACGGAACGGTATAAGGTCGTGACGACGGAGATTTTCATTAGGTTGTCTGCGAACCAACGCTTAACATATATGGCCCCACCTGTGCCCCGACATTAAAGACCAGATCGAGAATGCTGACACCATGCTCAAACGGGGGGTAAAGCTGGGGGTGGGACGGATAACGGCTGTAATCCATAAAGGTGAGCGTAATCCCGGCGGCGGCAAACAGCGTGGGATCAATGTAATCCTTGGCGCTGGGGCCGGAAATATAGTCGTTTGCCCCGGCCTGCTGACATAAGCTAACGAGACGTTCTGTTTTCCCATCTACGATCCGGTAATCCATGGACCAACTGATTTTGGTCTGAATGTCGAGTATTTTACATAGCGCCGTTAAAAAGCGGTAGTTGATCGCGCTTAAATACGTGTCGGTCGTTTCTAAATAGAGCGCCTCGAAAAGCTCTTTATAGTCGCGGAAGTGGGGCGCTTTGGCGTAATGCTGCTGAATCGTCCGCCAGTGATCCTTAGTCCAGCCGGGATCGCTGATCACGGTGTCCTTGATGGCCTGATAATATTTGCCCTTGACCTCGACGGGGATGGTTAGCCAATGGAGTCCCTGGGGCGTCTTGATTTTATTGCGATTGCGCCAATCTCGGCGCGTAAATTGCATATCATCGAACAGGATGAACTCATCTACCCGGTGCATGAGGTCAAAATAGCCTTTCCAGGGGATGTAATTTGACTGCACAATGGCGACACGGCGGGTCATGCGTTAATCCATGACCACAACGCATAAGAGATAGGTATGCCATATTGCGTAGATGTCCTGTGTGACAACGCGCCCCTGACGCGCCAGGATTGTCAGCAGCGTTTCCGGCGAACGTGGAAAATCCCCGCGATCGTAAGCCCATAATAACCGTCCGGTCAGTTGACGCGGGTTCCAGACCGGGTCTAACAGGACTAACTTGCCCCCGGGTTTCAGCAGACGGCGGCATTCGGTCAGAAAACGGGGAAGTTGCTCGTTGGACAGATGGTGACACACGGCGATACATAACACACTATCGACGCTGCCCCCGCGAAACGGCAGCGCCAGCCCATCGCCGCGCAGAACGTGATCGCTGGGAAAGCGTTGTTGAAATCCCGCCACTTTTAGCGCGTCGAGATCAACACAGTAGTACTGGCACGCCGCCGGGACGGTAGGCCGGTATATGCCCGTCCCGCCCCCGACATCAACTACGACTGAGCCCGCCGGAAGATCGGCCAGGAGCAAGGCTACCCGCCGCTGCGATTGGCCTGCGCCCAACATCTTTTGCAACGTATTATAGATGATCGGCTGTGCGGCGATGGAATGCAAGATATTTGTCAGCATCACGATCCGCCATGTAAATCGATGCTGGCGGCCGAAAAATCAAACGCCTGAACCGACTCAATGACCTGATCTTGCTGTGCTGTCGTCAGGCCGTTGAAAAATGGCAGCCGGAGCAAACAATCACTGACCCGTTCCGCCACCGGACACTCGCCCACTTTGCCGCCGAAACGCTGTCCCATCGGTGAAAGATGCAGGGGCAGATAATGAAATACGGAATTGACCTTGCACATGCTCAGATGCCGTATCATGGCCTGTCGGTGCGCCAACGACGGCATGATCAAATAATACATGTGGTACGCCTGCTCGCAGTGCGCCGGCACATACGGCAACTGCACATTGCACTCAGCCGCCCAGGTCGTGAGATGTTGATCATAATAATGCCAGATTTGAGAGCGCCGCTCCTGGATCATATCGCGGCGCTCTAACTGAGCATACAGATAGGCGGCTAACAAATCCGACGGGAGATAACTTGAGCCAACATCGACCCAGGTATATTTATCGACCTGGCCCCGGAAAAACTGATTCCGATTCGTCCCTTTTTCGCGGATAATTTCGGCCCGTCCCACTCGATCGGGATCGTTAAGGAGTAAGGCTCCGCCTTCGCCACAGGTAAAGTTTTTGGTTTCGTGAAAACTGAGGGTCGCCATCGCCCCGAACCGCCCCAGGAAACGACCTTTGTATTTCCCATACAGCCCGTGCGCGTTATCCTCGACAATGACCAGGGAATGCTTGTGCGCCAGGTCGGTCAGTTTCTCCATTTCGGCAGCCACCCCGGCATAATGCACCACGACTATCGCTTTCGTGCGCGCGGTGATTTTCTGCTCAACGAGGCACTCATCAATATTCAGAGTATCCGGGCGAATATCTACAAACACGGGACGCGCACCATGCAGGACAAACGCATTGGCGCTCGACACGAACGTGAACGACGGAACCAATACTTCGTCGCCCGGCTGGAGATCAAGCAGGAGCGCGGCCATCTCTAGGGCATGGGTACACGAGGTCGTTAAGAGGGCGGCCATAACGCCGAGCGATTCTTCCAGCAGGGTGCGGCATCGCTTCGTGAATGTGCCGTCGCCCGAAATGTGCATTATAGCGAGAGTTTCGCTAATATAGCGCAGTTCAGCCCCCTCCAATTGAGGGTGATTAAAGGGGACAACCCCTAGGGATAATGGAGTCGTGATAGTCATGACCTTATTATATCGCGATAACGCCGGGTATGCCCAGGGGGTAAGACACTCCCTTCAAATTCAACGCCTGTTCTTGCTTGTATGCTATAATTTACCTTGGGCTTTCCTATGGTTCGCTCGGTGTAAGAACTTTCAGCTTACCTCAATTAAGGCCTTCTGACTTTGCAAACGCCCTGGGGTAAGACAAACGTTATGAGGCTTTTCGTGGAAAGACACAAGATTCGGAGCCGATTTATGCCCTATCTCTTTATCCTGGGAATGATCCTGCTGACCGTGTATGGGCAAATGATCATCAAATGGCGGGTTTCGACCCTGGGGGCCATGCCTGATGGCTTTAACGAGAAAGTCGTGTACCTGCTCAGTTTTATTTTTAACCCGTGGATTATCAGCAGTTATGCCGCCGCGTTTGTGGCGTCTCTGTTCTGGATGGGAACCGTCCGACAGTTGCCGTTAAGTTATGCGTATCCGTTCACCAGCCTATCTTTCGTGCTGGTGTTGTTTCTCAGTGCGGTGATCTTTCACGAATCGATAACGGTTCCCAAAATAATCGGCGTAATCCTGATCATCATGGGAATCACCGTAGCGATTCAAGGGTAACATTAGCGATGAAATCCCGTGTCTTGTCCGCCTATCGCGTCATCGATCGCCGGATTGACCCCGAGTTGCTGGCGATCATGCTTCTGCCCATCAGTTTATTGATCCTGGACAGTCGGTGGGCCTATAGTCCGCTAGGCTTCATCGATGGCTGGGTGTACAACGCCTATTTCCGCGATTTACCCCAAATCCTGAAAGACTTTCCCCTGCTCTATTATGGGACGCGACTGCCTTGGATTATCCCCGGGTACGTGATTTACCATTTTTTCCCGCCTTTGATCGCCAACGGTGTGTTACATCTGCTGGTGTACACGGTGAACACGGTATCGCTGTATCTCATCGTCAGGATGGTCTTCAACCGGCGAATCGCGTTCGTCGCGGCCCTGTTGATGGGCAGTTACAGTTATTTTTTAACCTCGATCGGGTGGGATTACATTGATGCCGTGCTCCTGGCTTATTTTTTGCTGGCGCTGCTGTGCTTAACCTGGTCGGCGCGGTCGGGCTATCTGGGCATCGGGTTGGCTGGGATCGCCTGCGCCGCCTGCATTTATACGAATCTCTATGCGGTTTTGCTCGTGCCGCCGTTGGTCGTGTATTTCTTCTTCCAACGCGACCGCCGCCATAATCTGATGTTAAGCGGTCTGGTTTTCGGTTTGGGCATGGCAGTTCTCACCGTGATTCTGGGACTCGTCAATATGGTTATGGGCGGCGAATTTCTGTTTTTTATGCCATCGGTGGTCGTGGCGGGTGATGCCTCCAAGGTGATCCTATCTGACCCCGTGCTGTACTGGATGATCCATGCGTCCTGGCTGGCCTTTCCGCTGACCGGGCTGATCACCAGCATTATATTTCTCCTGCGGCGGAAGGTCTGGCTGGCGGCGCGGGAGAATCGCTGTATCGTGCTGTTTCCGGCGTTATTGATCTTCGCCTGCTGTTTATTTCTGAGTAACCTGGTGATCGGCAGGCCGGTTCCGTTCGAGTTTCCGTATTACACGAGTCTGCTGATCCCGCTGGTATTCCTAGCATTCAGTGCACAATTGTTCATTTATACCCAGGACGCCACTGATTCGGCCTGGTGGGGCATCGCGATCGCGGCGGCGGTGATCCTCGTGCTGCCTTACGGTTTGAACGCCCTTGGTGATCAGGGGTTCCCATACTGGAAAATTATACCGATTCTCCCCGGTTTATTGTGCTGCCTGGGCGCGTTTATCGTGTTCACCAGGGACGCCAGCATCACTACGAAGATGGTCTTTTTTTTCGCGCTGGTCAGCCTCGCCAATTTCACGATTTATCCTGATAGGCTGCTCCCGTTCACGACTCACAATACGGTAGATGGCTTTAACGCGGTGGATATTAGTTTCGCCGCCATGAAAAATGTCGATGCTCACAACGGGTTGTACATCTGGTATCGCTTCAATGACCCGCTCCGACCCGTGTATGTTTCTGCCGCCATCATGCCGATCATGATTGCGGATGGGCGAGTCAGCGATAATTTCCCGGAGTTAACTAGTCAGCGGCTCGGCTTTTACAAGCCGCTCCGCGCGGGCAACAAAATGGCGATTTTTTCCACTGATCCCGATGCGTTGGTAAAAGCCCGCACGACTCTGATTCAAAATGGGCTGGATGCGCGGCTGATCCGCGTGGTGTCCATTCACGAGGGTACAATCCAATTTACGATTACGCTCGTGGAACTTACGACCCTCCTCCTCTGACCCCCTCCTTTGAGGGCACGCCAAAACGCGGGCTAGGTCGCCAGGAGGTCGATTTCCAGTAGTCATGCAAAAGTAGTGTAAAGGCCAAGTCGCGCACAAATCTGATGGTTATAGTCATGGATAAAATACCAAATTACGCCAATATGGTTGGTCAGTTTTTTGGAGAAAGACAATGCTTTGCGAACCAAACGGGACCAGCGTTGCCGCCAGGTGTTGTTGAGGCATTCAATGTGCGAACCAGGGTTAGGCGCGACACCAGAGCCGAACGCGGCAATTGGAGCTTCGATCAGCTTGGGCAGTTTATTGAGTACAAGTTAGCCCTGTACGGCGGGCGGTTCCGCGAGGTCAACCCTCGCTATACCAGCCAACGCTGTGCTGCCTGTGGACATATTGAAAAAGCGAATCGACGTTCTCAATCCGAATTCCTTTGCCAAGCGTGTGGGGCACTGTGCCCATGCCGATGTGAATGCGGCGGTCAATCACCCCATCGTCCCAGACCTGCCAAAACACCGCCAGCGCCGCAAAGGGACAAGATCCCGACTTTAGCTGGGAGTAGTTAGTAGTTGACTGGTGGATCGAGCAGGCTGTATTCGAGCCGTATTTACAGAAATTTTCCAGCTAGTACTACAACCGTGCTGCGGCATGGAGCGAAGAATTTGTTCTCCAGTAAAAGCACGAGGCGTTTCCTGTTGGAACCGGGTTTATATGATATTGAACGCGACAAGTTGAACAGTATTCGTGAGGACTATTGGCAAACCGATACGTCTGTTAGCTATAAGTCGTGGTGTTATGTTGAAGACGATGAATTTAACAGCCCAACGACAGTAATTCATGATCTGGTAGATATTGTTAGCAAGAATGGCAACCTTCTATTGAATATCGGGCCAAAACCAGATGGCACTATTCCCGATGAAGCAGTCGCAATTCTCCGCGAACTGGGCCTATGGTTGCGGAGTGCTGTACGCAATATTTCTGGGCTAGCCGGGTGAAACGGCACAAATACATAGCTTGGGGAAGAGCACGGCTGTGGTCGCTGTCATCGAGAACATGATTGAACAGATTACTATGCTCGGTTTGGGCGCTTCGTTATTGTGGGCACAAGAAGATTCAAGTCTAAATATTAGGATGCCCGCACAGCCCCCCTGTAATCACGCTTACGCCTTAAAACTTGTTCTCGAATCAAGTTAAATTCCAACACATCGTGCTTATGAGCTTGATTCTTACCTGCATACATCCCCACACTCGCCATAAAATACAGCCACAGTACCGGTATGTACTGTGGCTGTAAAAACATATCTGACTATTACCTTATCGAATACTAATCTATTAAGTGTGCCTGGAGGGATTCGAACCCCCGACATCTTGCTCCGTAGGCAAGCGCTCTATCCACTGAGCTACAGGCACTCATCACAAGTTACCTCGTGAGAATACGGGCTATTCTATCATAAAGGCAAGTCATGTCAAGGCTGACTACAAGGCAATCAGGGAATATTCTCTGGGGTCTCGATTAATGCTTGTGTAGTGGCGCTTAAAGCCTTATAAACCAAAGAAAAGCATGGGTATCGAGAAGATAGTATTCGCAGAGGGTCGGTGTAGGGACAAGGGCTGCCTTGTCCGCCGCAAAACGGGACAATCGAAACGCGGCGTTGTCAGTGGGGTTGATTATGGTAAAATAAGTGTCTGTAGAAGATCGATCAAGCGTCAATCAGGTAGATTGCCTCTTCGTTGGGAAATGCCCTTTTGCTTGGGTTCCGAGCAACCATTGTTGACATCATAGCACTGCACAACGTGGCAGGGACGTTGACCAGACACATAGCTAGCCGAGGTTCTTATGCGATCTTTCCCAGAAGCACGCTTTATCTTACCGCACGATCTGCCACTGGTTCGCCGGTTGGCTTCACAAGGGGTCAGCTTTGACTCCGCGACCAGCCTGACACGCGGCCCGCATACCCTCGAAGGCGCGCTATGGAATGCCCTACCGCTGACCGATCTGGGAATGCCGACCTTTGTCATGCGCAACGGCGATAACGCCTATGTGGCGCAGTTTCGGCACAAAAGCGGCGAACAACACGCGCATATCACGTTTATCGCGCCGGATGTCAACTTGTACGGCGAGTCGGCATGGCTGGCGCTGCTGGACGCGATGACAATGGCTGCCGGACGGCGCGGCGCGTTTACGCTCAACGCCGAAGTTGCCGAGACGGGTGTTCCCTTCGTGATCCTGCGTGAGGCGGGTTTTGCTGTGTATGCCCGTCAGGAGATCTGGAAGCGCGAACCGCGTTTGATCTCTACGGACGTGACCGATGTGCTGCGTCCGGCAACTGCACAAGACTCGTGGGCCATTAGTAGTCTATACTCCAGCGTCGTACCGCGTTTGGTGCTGCAAGCCGATGCACTGCCAGAATACGGTCACGGCGGTCTGGTTTATGAAGAGAATGGACAAATTTTAGGGTATCTATCGATACAGGAGGGCAAATATGGTCTTTATGTTCAGTCCCTATTACATCCCGATGCGTATCACCAGTCGCGGATGATTATCGCTGCGTTGTTGGCTCGCTTGCCCCGCGTGGAGCGACTGCCGTTGTACTGGCCTGTCCGGCGCTATCAGGAATGGCTGAACGGGCCGCTCAACGATATGGGCTTCGATGCGTGGAGCAGTCAGGCGGTGATGGTCAAACATACCGTGTACCGACTCGAACAACCAGCGCTCAAGATGGTCTATGCCAAAGGCATGATCCCGGCGCGGACACCCGTTATTGACTACATTCACAATGTCAATATGCCCACGCCATAGTAAGTCATTGGTGAACCGAGTCTGATTGATGCAACTTTAACGTTGAAAGTAACGTAGAAACAGTACGATAGATCGTATGTCGGTTTGTGCAACAACCATCCTGAAAGGAGTCAAGCGGCTTTCTCTGCTGCGCTGATGTAGCAGGTTCAGTCGCCTTTTTTATGGAATATCACATAACAGACGATCTGGAAAAGCTCAAAGCAGTGCTACCCGGCTATTTGGTAGACTCGCTTGAACAGGTCGGACGGAAAGATGATCTGATCGAAGTGATTATGGATCTGGGCCGGGTTCCGACGGCTCGCTTTACTACCGGGGAAACGGTCCTCGATAGCCGCGAACTGAATCACGAAGACCTGCAATATGTCGTGACGAAGATCGGCAATTTCGATGCGGATAACCGAGCCGGATTGGAACGGACTTTGCATCGTATCTCCGGCATTCGCAACCGCCGGGGGGATATTGTCGGGCTGACGGTGCGTATCGGACGGTCAGTCTATGGCACGATTGACATTCTGCGCGACATCATTGAATCGGGGCAAAGCGTCCTGATCCTCGGTGCGCCGGGAGTCGGCAAGACAACCATGCTGCGTGAAGCGGCGCGGGTGCTGGCTGAAAACAAACGGGTCGTGATTGTAGACACCAGTAACGAAATCGGTGGCGACGGCGATGTGGCGCACCCGGCGATTGGTAAAGCCCGCCGGATGCAGGTTGCCACGCCGACTCTACAACACGAAGTCATGATCGAGGCGGTGGAAAATCACAATCCCGAAGTCATCGTGATCGACGAGATCGGGCGTGAACTGGAAGCGCAGGCGGCACGGACTATTGCCGAACGCGGTGTACAGCTTATCGGTACGGCGCACGGACAAACGCTCGATAACCTGCTGCTGAACCCAACCCTCTCCGATCTGATCGGCGGGATCGAGTCGGTCACGCTTTCGGACGAAGAAGCGCGGCGGCGTGGGACGCAGAAAGCGGTACTCGAACGCCGTTCACCGCCCACCTTCGATGTGCTGATCGAACTGCAAACGCGGCACTATCTGGTGGTGCATGAGGATGTCGGCGCGGCAGTTGATGCCCGACTGCGGGGTCGCCCGATGCCCGTTGAGGTACGCTATCGCAATGCCGAGGGCGAGATCGTGATCGAGACGCAGCAGCCGATCATCAATGGTACGGAGCGCAACGGATCGCGCATGATGGCGGGGCAAGCTGGCTCGTCGGGGCAGATCGAACGCGGCAATGGCTTCCGCCGCGAACGCGAAGATCGGGGCGGTAACGATAAACGTGAGGCACTGGGCAACGGTGGCAATAGTAACAGCAGTCAGCCAACGCCTGCGCCGCGTGCGGAGCCACAAGAAGCGCGGGTCGCCCATCAAACGCTGCACCTGTACGCTTATGGAGTCGCCCGCAACCGTCTGATTCAAGCGGCGAAGCGAATGCGCCTCCCCCTAATCGTCGAGGAAGAGTTTGAGAACGCGCAAGCAATCGTCACACTCAAGAACTACTATCGGCGGCGACCCAAGCTTATCGTTGATGCGGAGCGACGTGGTACGCCGGTGCATGTACTACGCGCCAATACGTTGACCCAGATGGAAGACTTCCTCGCGGACGTGTTCGGGTTGGAGGCTACAGACCACCCCGACCCTTTCGCTGAGGCGATCCACGAGACCGAAGCGGCGATTGAACGCATCCGCTCCGGGGTGAGGCTCGTGGATTTAACGCCTGCTATCTCGCCTATTCGCAGAGTCCAGCACGACATGGCGCGTGATGCCAACCTTGTCGCGCACAGCTACGGTCAGGAGCCGCGCCGCTATGTTCGCATCTTCCGCGATGCGACCAACAGCCATACGCAGCAAGATCGCGCCTGATCAGTTGAGTTGATCATTTAAGTAGGGACAACGCCTGCGTTGTCCGCATTTTGCCGACGATTGCCTATCATCGGACAGGGCAAGCCCTGTCCCTACAGAAGTCGATGTAAGGGCCGACCTATGGGTCGGCCCGTCTTGCCACCCCGACTCCATCATGTTTAGTCGAAACGTTAATTTTTGCACTGGACAAACACTCCTTGACTGGCTTTTTTATCACGTTTGAAGGCCCTGAAGGTGGCGGCAAAAGTACGCAGATTCCGCTGCTGGTGGAATACCTGACCGCACGCCATCTCGATGTACTCTCGGTGCGCGAACCGGGCGGCACACCGATTGGCGACCAGATCCGCGATGTGCTGCACGACATGAAAAATGAAGCGATGGAGCCGCGTGCCGAGCTATTGCTATATTCGGCCTCGCGGGCGCAAGTGGTGGCGCAAGTGCTGCGCCCGCACCTTGAACGCGGCGGAGTCGTGATCTGTGATCGCTATGCGGATAGCACGATGGCCTATCAGGGGTACGGGCGCGGGCTGGATCGCCATGCCTTGCGCGAGATTACCGACTTTGCAACAGCGGGTCTAGTCCCAGACTTGACGCTATATCTCGACATCGATCCCGAACATGGGTTGGCACGTCGCCATGCCAGCGGCGGCGAGTGGAATCGTATGGACGCACTGGCGCTCGAATTTCACCAACGAGTTCACGATGGCTATCTAGCGTTGATGGCGGCTGAACCCAAGCGTTGGGTACAGATCGATGCCGCACAAGCTATCGAGGCAGTGCGGGAAGCCATTAACGCGGCGGTGGATGCTCGGTTGGGAACGGCGTAAACGCTGGGTGATGGGGTAGGTGTGGCTGCCACAGAATTGTCGGTTTCAGGTTGCTGTGCCAGATAATCAGCGAGATCCTTGAGAACCGCCGTAAGCTGATCGGATGTCAACGGGACAGGTGTTTGAGAAGGGATAAAGTCAGGGGGTGTACGATAAATTATCACCACTACATTTCGATAGCGCATTAGAGCTAGACCAACACCATACCTACCAGCCAATAATGCTTCATCTCCAACTGCTGTCAATTGTCCATCAATTATGCTACGTGTGAAAATAAGATAGTCGTCATATGCCACTTGTTGTGATGGGAGAAAATATAGAGTGATTTCATAAGGATACCCATCCGTATTTGTGAAATCTATGCTGGGCGAAACTGGCTCACCCTGATCGGGGTAAGCATTTATCGATAGAGTACCGAGTGTCTTGGGGGCGTTGCGAAGGAAGCGTTTGACTTCACTCTCATTTTTGCCGATCAGGTTTGCCGTTAAATCTAGTGTTGGGCGCGGGAATGGTGTAGGCGGCACGAACGTTGGGGACGGTGTAAAGGTTGGATAGCGTGTCGGCGATGCGGTAGGTGTTGCTGTCGCAGCATTGCTAGTTTCAGATTGCTTCGCCAGATAATCGACGAGATCTTTGAGCACAGCCGTAAGCTGATCGGAGGTCAATGGAACGGGTGTTTGGGAGGGTCTAAAGTAGGGAGGAGTACGAAATACGATTACAACTACATTTCGATAACGCATTAGCGCTAATTCACTGGGTCCTTGAGATGCAATCAAAGCTTCATCTCCAACTTCTGTTAATTGCCCATCAGTTACGCCACGTGCGAAAAATAGGTAGCCGTCATATGCCTCTTGTTCTGACGGGAAAAAATAAACCATAAAACTGTAAGGATACCCGTCCGTGTTTGTGAATTCTAGGTTGGGCGAAACTGGCTCACCCTGTTCTGGATTAGCGTTTAGCGACAAAGATCCCAGTGTCTTGGGGGCATTGCGAAGAAAGCGTTTGACCTCACTCTCATTTTTGCCGATCAGCTTTGCCGTTAAATCTAGTGTTGGGCGCGGGAATGGTGTAGGCGGCACGAACGTTGGGGACGGTGTAAAGGTTGGATAGCGTGTCGGCGATGCGGTAGGTGTGGCTGCCACAGAATTGTCGGTTTCAGGTTGCTGTGCCAGATAATCAGCGAGATCCTTGAGAACCGCCGTAAGCTGATCGGATGTCAACGGGACAGGTGTTTGAGAAGGGATAAAGTCAGGGGGTGTACGATAAATTATCACCACTACATTTCGATAGCGCATTAGAGCTAGACCAACACCATACCTACCAGCCAATAATGCTTCATCTCCAACTGCTGTCAATTGTCCATCAATTATGCTGCGTGCAAGAAATAGATAACCGTCATATGCTTCTTGTTGTGATGGGAGAAAATATAGAGTGATTTTGTAAGGATACCTATCCGTGTTTGTGAATTCTATGCTGGGCGAAACTGGCTCACCCTGTTCTGGATTAGCATTCAGCGATAAAGATCCAAGAGTCTTGGGCGCGTTGCGAAGGAAGCGTTTGACTTCACTCTCATTTTTGCCGATCAGCTTTGCCGTTAAATCTAGTGTCGGACGCGGGAATGGTGTAGGCGGCACGAACGTTGGGGACGGTGTAAAGGTTGGATAGCGTGTCGGGGATGGAGTAGGGCTTACTGCCACACCATTGCCAGTTTCAGATTGCTTCGCCAGATAATCAGCGAGATCTTTCAGGACGGCAATGAGTTGATCATTCGTAAGCAGAATTAGTTTTGCTTTAGCCCCTGGCAAAGACATCAGCGCTATTCTTACAGATACATTGCGGTAACGCATGGCTGCTACATAAAAGCTATTTGGCGATACAAACGCTTCATCCCCAACTTTAACGTCTGTCCTTATTGTTACCAGACGCAATATAGCTTGGTAGCCCATATATATATCCTGAGCATTATCATAAAAAGATATGGTGATGTCATAATGAACACCGTTAGTATCTGTGAAACCAAGTGGAGCTGGATTTATATTGATCATTTCCGCATCTACTTCAAGTGGAAATCCACCGACGGTTTTAGGGGCAGCCGCAAGCACTTTTCTGATTGAGTCAACATCGTACTTAAGCAGTGGACCCGATGGTGTAATCGTGGGGCCAACCCAGGGAGTCCGCGTTGGAAATGGCTGGAAAAGTTCTAGCGTTAAACTTGGGGTTAGAGATAGCGTGGGCGACGGCGTAGAGGCAGTGGCAGTCAGTCCACCGATAAGAGCGCCACCCATAACCAGCATGGCAACGGCGAGAAGGGATCGGCTGTAAAGGGTCGTCAAATCGGTGTACTCCTGATTAAGCGTGCTATGTACAGTTAATAGTAACATCTGCACGACACACTGTAGCCCACCCGCCAATGACAAGTCAACCGATTCTCACCTGACTATCATGGATATAGCGTGCTACAAACCCATTAGGGTTCGACCACAATCTCACCATTCTTGATCACTGTATGCACAAGATTCGCGCCGAAGCGATAGCCGAGATGCCGATAGTCGGGTACATCCCACACCACCAGATCCGCTATCTTGCCGACCTCGATGCTGCCAATGATGTCGCCGCGCCCAACGGCATAGGCGGCATTGATCGTCGCGGCGGCAAGGGCCTGCGACGGCGTAAGTCCCAATGTGCGAGTCGCCAGCGCCAGCGGCATCTGCATACTTTCGCACCACGCCGTACCGGGGTTGCAATCTGTTGCGATGGCAAGCGCTGCGCCCGCATCCAGCAACGCTCGCGCCGGGGCAGTATTGGCGATGCCTAACCCAAACGGCGTAGCAGGCAGCAAGATCGCAATGGTCGCGGATGTGCCAAGCCGCACTACATCGTCGGGGGTGGTCGCCAGCAGATGATCGACGGACACTGCGCCCATCTCGACAGCCAGTGCCGTCGCGCCCAGTGAGGCGAATTCATCGGCATGGACACGCAGCGGCATTCCGGCTAACTGTGCTGCCTCAAGGATCAAGCGAGTCTGTTCCAGCGTGAACGCGCCTTCCTCGCAGAACACATCACAGTACAATGGGCCCGGCCAATTTTCGGACTGCCACGCTGCCGCCGCTGGGATCATTTGCTCGACCAGCAGTTGCACATAGCCATCGGGATCATTGGCAAATTCGGGCGGGATAGCGTGTGCGCCCAAAAAGGTTGGCACAACATCGATCTCACATTCTGCATCTAACAGGGCAATCGCGTTCAGCATGGTGATCTCGGTATCCGAGTTAAGACCATAGCCCGTCTTGCACTCAACCGTTGTGGTGCCGTGGCGCAGCATCCGATTCAGGCGCAGCTTGGCCTCATCGACCAGTTCAAACAGCATGGCATCGCGAGTCGCCTGCACCGTGCGATTGATTCCGCCGCCTGCCGCCATGATCTCCTGATAGGTCACGCCCTGTAAGCGCTGCTCAAATTCATCGGCGCGATCCCCCGCCCAGATCAAATGGGTGTGCGGGTCGATCAGGCCGGGAGTCACCACCCGCCCCTGCACATCAAGTTCGTACAGCGCCCGATGATTTTCTAGCAAGTCATGGCGTGACCCAATCGCCACAATTTGCCCGTTATCAATGGCGATTGCCGCCTCAGTAATGATCCCCAGATCGCCCAATTGGTGTCCGCGCTGTGGCCCGCCATCGTGCGCCGGGATGACACACAACTGTCCAACATTATCCAGAATGAGATCGACGTAACTGTCCATAAGTTCCCCCAATTATGTTAGATTTAGAATATCATACTGTGCCATGAACTCACCATTGAGCTAAAGGATACACGATGCCCGCCTCTTATTCCCCCCTCACCGATCTTTCCATCGCAGATGTTATCGCCATTGCACGGGACGGCGGTCAGGTCGCACTACTTGGCAGCACTAATGATAATCCCGATCAGGATAGTCGTGCCGCCGAACGGTTAGCGCGAATCCAGCACAGCGCGGCGTGGGTACAAGCCGCCATGCACGATGTCGAAGCGGCAGCCGCCGAAGGGCGCGACCCTACCGCCTATTATGGTATCAATACCGGGTTTGGCGATAATGCGGGGCGGGCTACCTTTCGCCGCGTCGAAGAAGCCGAAGCCCTCAGCCGTAAACTGCTGTTAAGTCATACCATTGGCGTGGGCGAAAGTTTGCCCGAAGCTGTAGTTCGCGCCGCGCTGCTGATTCGCGTGGTGAGTTTGGCACAGGGCTACTCTGGCGTGCGCGTCGAAGTGATCAATACCCTGATCGCTATGCTGAATCAGCGCGTCTATCCGCTTGTCCCGTCGCAGGGATCGCTCGGCGCAAGCGGCGATCTGGCTCCGCTGGCGCATCTGGTCATCCCGATCAGTGCGCCGCTGCCCGGTGAAGACGCGACGATCCCCGGCGCAACGGGCTACTGCTATTTGAACGGTCAGCGGGTCAGCGGCGCAGAAGCGATGGCAGCGGCGCACATTCCCCAGATCCGGCTGGGTGCGAAGGAAGGCGTAGCGCTGATCAACGGCACGGCGATTAGTACGGCAATCGCGGCGCTAGCGCTGTACGATGCTTACGAACTGGTCGCCGCTTCGCAGATCGCGCTGACCATGACGATTGAAGCCATGCGTGGTTTCCGCGATGCGTTCTTGCCGTATCTCAACCGGTTACGCAGCGATTCACAGGCGCACGCCGCCGCCACAATCTTAGACTATTTGCAGGGCAGTACCTTAGTACGCGGCGATATTGCTCACGACCTCTCGGTGAACGATGGCCCGCCGCAAGATCCATATAGCATTCGCTGTGCGCCGACGGTGTTCGGCGCAGTGCTGGCAACCCTCCATCATATCGACTCGACCATTAGCGCGGAACTGCACGCCGTGACGGATAACCCATTGGTGTTTGCCAGCGACGATCCAACCGATCCCGACTATCTGCCACGCCACACCAAAGTGATCAGCGGCGGCAATTTTCATGGTGCGCCCATCGGTTATGTGATGGACTTTCTGAGTATTGCCCTAACCGATCTCGGTAGCATTGCCGAGCGACGCATCTTTCTGCTAACCGATCCCAAGCTCAATCGTGGTTTGCCGCCGTTCCTAATCGCAGAGCCAGCCGAGCAGATCGGCCTGAACAGCGGCCTGATGATCGCGCAGTATACCGCCGCTTCGCTGGTCAGCGAGAACAAGACTCTGGCGCACCCTGCCAGCGTAGACAGCATCCCCAGCAGCGCCAACCGCGAAGATCACGTCAGCATGTCCACGATTGCCGCCCGCCAAGCCGCCCAAATTGTGGTGAATACGCGGCGTGTGGTCGCGCTCGAACTGCTGTGCGCGGCGCAAGCCCTCTCGCTGCGACTCGAACAGCAACCCGATCTGACTCCCGGTTGGGGCGCACGCTGCGCCCTCGACTTTATCCGCAGTCTGGAAATTGCGCCGGGTCGCCTGCTAGATGTGATTCGCGAGGATACGCCGCTGCCCCCTTATGTGGAAGCTCTGACCGCTGCGATCCCGGCATTGGTCGCGGATCTCGCGTCAGGTAATAAAAACGCCTGACTCCATTACCGCTTAAAGACAACTAATTCCCAATGTAGGTAAGCCGTCGGTGAGAATCCATTGACTCACCGTTTACGACTCCGCTATATTGGGGCGAGTCGATCTTACTATTATATGTACATGCTCGTATTAATCAGGAGTACACTCACTTGACGAACCTTCACAGACGATCCCTTCTCGCCGTCGCCATGCTCGTTACCTGCGGCGCTCTCATCGGTGGACTAACCGCCGCCGCCCAAAGCCCCAGCGCCAGAACTGGCAATGTGCTGGCCCCCGCGACAGTCGCCGTCTCGCAAACCGTGTTTGCCCCCACCACCGAAGTACCGTCGGAAACTCCGATCCCGTCGGCAACCCCTACGTTGCCGGACGTGACCTATACGCCTACGCCATCGCCGACAGTGGAAATATCCCTGACCCCAAGCCTAACAATCACCCCGTATCCTACATTAGTGACACCAACAGAATTCCCACGTCCGACCCTCGATAAAACCGGGAAACTGCTTGGTCAAACTGAGGAAGAAGTTCAGCAATTTATCCTGAATGCCCCGAAAACGGCGGGGACTTTTCCCCTATATGCCGATCCTAATCAAGGCGAACCGATTACTCCCCATATGGGTTTCAAGACTCCCGATGGTACAATCCGCAGCCTCACCTTCGAATTTTTTAGCTCTCAACAAGATGCTTATGATGTCTACTTAAGTATGGGACACGATTTGCGACGTGCATATCTTGTAACGGTAGGTGATGAAGCCTTAGTTTCAGAACGGGGTTATATAGTACTTGCGGCAATGCGTTATCACAATGTAATAGTAAAGATATACGATACATCTCCTACAGAGCCTAAATCTGTTCCACTCACCTCTGACCAACTCACAGCTATCTTCAAAGATCTCGTCGATTATCTAGCAAAGCAATAAGGTCAATGAACACTATGCGGCTATCGTCAAAGTTTATTCTAGTCTCTGCCATTTGTATCGCTATAGCAGCTAACATGCTACCGATCCTTCCCTTTGCTCAAGTAGCATGTGCAGCCTCAAGAGTCGTAACTTCGCTGTCCGATGACCCCAGCGCTCTCACTACCTCTGGCACTTTAAGATATGCCATCTAATACAGTCGATTCTGGTTGCTAAGGATTTAAACGATAATCGTGATCCAATGAAGACGGTAGCGCTGGCTTTAAATAGCCCTGACTGCCGCGATTCCGGCATTGGTGGCAGCGCTGGCTTGACAGCAATTTGTAAATCAGCCCCGATTGTTAAAACAAATCGCTAAATTATTTTACAAAATTAATGTAGAATAGTTTTAGGCTTTACCATCTATACACACTCGATCTTTGCGGGGATTACCATGCTTTATCGACCCAAACACATTCCTGCCAATTCTATATTGGATCTGTTTAGCGCCATTCCCGCCGCATTGATCGTCGTGATCTTCGTTGCCCTATTGGCGCTGCCGATGGGCAGTGTTGTCTCGAAGCAGATTTCGACGGAGACATTAACGGAAACATCCACTGCTACATCCATTATCGCTCCTACATCCACGACTACATCCACCTCCACCCCTACTCCGACATTCACACGAACGCTAACGCTATCCCCAACGATCTCATCAACGCCGACGATAACTGCAACACGAACCCCAACAATCTCGTCAACGCCAACGATAACTGCTATTCCACCTATCCTTGTCGTGAACAAGCTCGCTGATACCAACGATGGGGTATGCAGTGTGAGCGACTGTTCGTTGCGGGAAGCTGTTCTGACTGCCCCTGATGGTGCGGTTATCAATTTTGCAGCGGGCTTGACTGGCATCATTATTTTAGGTGACCAGATAACAATCAACCAAAATATTACGATTAATGGACCAGGTGCAACTATACTAACCATCAGTGGTAACAATTCTTCACGTATTTTCTACATCAACACGCACATTTTTGTGCATATCAATGGATTGACATTTATTAATGGCGTAAGCAAGAATTACCCTAGCCTCGGTGGTGCGATTTACGATACTGGTTACGATTTGACAATTACTGACTGCATTTTCCATGATGATAAAGCCTCTGACGTAGGAGGTGCAATTGCATCTGATGGTGGCTTTCTATCAATTATAGAAAGCGTTTTCTATAACAACTCCAGCAACAATTATGGTGGTGCAATATACAGCCATGCGAATACAGGTATTATTAAAAATAATACATTTTACAATAATAGTTCCAATCGATCAGGTGGTGCTATTGCCATTATTAGCCTCAGTGGTTATTCTATCCCTTTTCCTATCTCAAATAATACTTTTAATGACAACAAGGCAGTTGGTGGTGGGGCAATTTATGCTTTTACCGACTTCACCGGTGGTGCATGGCCGTTGGCTGTCAATGATACGATTGTCGGAAATCAGGGTGGGGTTTTTGGTGTTACGCTTCAGAATAGCATTATTGCCTACAATACCGGGTGGAACTGCGATACCGTAAGGGATGGCGGGCATAATCTCCAATATCCCGGCAATGGCTGCGGTGCAGCCATTCCGATCCTCGATCCGAAGGTCAGTCCGTTACAGGACAACGGCGGCTCAACACAAACGATGGCACTCCAACCGGGTAGCCCCGCCATCGATACTGGCGATAGTGCGATTTGCGCGGCAGCACCCGTTAACAATCTCGATCAGCGGGGCGTAGCACGACCTATTGACGGCGGCAGCGGTCTAGGGTCAATATGCGATATTGGTGCCTACGAAGCCCCAGCGGGTACAAGTCTCAATCCAACGTTTACGCCAACTAGTACCATTACACCGTCGCAGACTCCAACGATTGCTGCCACATCAACCTCGACCCTCACGCCGTCTAGAACACCGACTCGCACCCCAACCAAAACACGGACTCCGATAGGCACAGTTACGCCTCCCGCCAGCGCCAATGATACGATTGGCGTGTTCCGGCCTTCTAGCGCGACGTTCTATCTGCGGAATACGAACACCACTGGCCCCGCCGACATCACCACGACACTAGGGCTATCCAGCGATTTGCCAATTGTGGGCGACTGGAACGGCGATGGCATTGACACGGTTGGTGTTTACCGTAGCAGTACAGGTCAGTTCTTCCTCAGAGACTCGAATGTGCCGGGAGCGCCTATCGTGTACACCTTCACCCTCGGCGCTCCGGGCGACCTGCCGATGGCGGGTGATTGGAACGGCTCCGGCAAAGGTGGAGTCGGCGTGTTCCGCCCCACCAATGGCTTGATCTACCTCAAGAACAACCTGACGACTGGCTTCGCGGATTACCAGATGGTGCTTGGCATTCCGGGTGATCGCCCTGTGGCGGGCGATTGGGACGGCAACGGTATCGATAGTCCCGGTGTGTTCCGCCCATCCAACACGACCTTTTACCTGACTAATCAGGTGTGCAATTGCAGCCCCATCGCGAACTTTCAGGCGACGCTGGGCATCTCTGGCGATAGTCCGTTTGCGGGTGACTGGGACGGCGACGGCGCAAGCGGGATCGGCGTGTTCCGTCCGACCAACGGCTTGATCTATCTCAAGAATGTGCCAATCACGGGCTTTGCCGACCTGAGCTTCACCTTCGGCATTGCCAACGACAAACCTCTCGGTGGACACTGGACATCTGCCGGACTCATCCCCAAGCCCACGCCCGCCAACGCACCAACCTTCGTCCCGTAACGCGATCTCTAGGTGTGGCTGACCGCATTGCAGCATGATTATCTTGATCGAGATGAGATAGCCATGCTGCTGAATATTAGGGCAATCGCCTCAAAATTGTCTGCACTGCAATTCGGGTGATGGCGGCGGACAACACCTGCGTTGTCCAGTATTTTGCGTTGTCCATCGAGGGATCAGGGATTGCCAAGCCGTGCTAAAATTCAACTATAGATAAAAAGTGTTGGCAGTTGGTTTAACAGGAAAAATTAATGATGACCACGATGTCTTTTACCCCGACTGAAGAACAACAAATGTTAGTGGACACGATCACGAAATATGCGTTGAACGATGTCCGCAAGATTGCCCACGCAGCCGACGAGTCGAATACCCTGCCCGACTCGGTGATCCGCAAGGGGTGGGAGATCGGGCTGCTGCCTGCCTCCATCCCAGAGGAGTTCGGCGGGTTGGGCGAATATAGCGCCGTGACCAATGTACTCGCTGCCGAAGCGCTGGCCTATGGCGATCTATCGGTGGCGTTGGCGGTACTCGCGCCGGGCTTGGTGGGCTTGCCAGTGCTGTTCAGCGGCACGCTTGAGCAGCAGCAGAATATTCTGCCGAGCTTTGCCGACGCGACTCCCACCCCATTTACCGCCGCGTTGATCGAGCCGGGTATCGCTTTTGATGCGGGGGCGCTCAAGACCACCGCCACTCGCGACGGTGAGTGTTACCATCTGAACGGCGCAAAAGCCTATGTGCCGCTGGCTGAAAATGCGCGCAGCGTGTTGGTCTACGCCCGCGACAGCGAGTCGGGCAAAATGGACGGCTATCTAGTCGATGCAGGCACCGAAGGCATGGTCATCGGCGCACGCGAAAAGCTGATGGGTATCCGCGCCCTGCCGACTTACCCGATGAATTTCACCAACGCCGAGGTCAGCGCGAACTGCAAACTCGGCGGCGATCAGGGGACACGTTACGAGCGTTTGTTGAGTCACAGTCGGGTCGCGTTGGCGGCGTTGGCGGTAGGGGTGGCTCGCAGCGCTTTCGAATACGCCCGCGATTATGCCAAAGAGCGCGTGGCCTTCGGTGCGCCGATTGCCCATAAACAGGCGATTGCCTTCATGCTAGCCGAGATGGCGATTGAGGTAGATGCGGCGCGGCTCATGGCATGGGAAGCCGCTTGGAACCTCGATATGCAGCCCAATGCCGACCTGACCCGCGACTCCTATCTCGCCAAAGAATACGCCGACAAAGCCGTGTTGTTCGTGACCGATTCCGCTGTGCAAGTCCTCGGCGGACATGGCTACATCCGCGAACATCCAGTTGAGCGCTGGCTGCGAAACGGGCGCGGCTTCGTCACCTTCGACGGCATGGCGATAGTTTAGGCAACGGTTCAGCGGACAACGCAAGCATTGTCCCTACGAAATACCGTTTGGACGTAGGGACAGGGCTTGCCCTGTCCGCTGTTGTGGAGTTTGTGACTGACTCACCTTACGCAGGCGGTGTTTTATGCAAAGTTACCCTCACCCTAAATCCCTCTCCCTCAGGGCGTGGGACTTTCCAAACAAGCGTATTTGCTCCCCTCTATCTGAGGGAGAGGGGCGGGGGGTGAGGGTTGCGTAAGGTGAGCTAACTGAGATTCAATCATTCGCCGCCGGACTCCCACTGCGCCGCCAGAATCACGATCTCGCCGTCGATCAGGTCGATCTTGCCTTCGTCCTTCAACTCCTCGATCAGCACACGAAAGCGTGTCCAACTCATTGGATGGATACGTTTAAAGATCATCCACCAGCCGCGCATGGTTGGGCTATTGCCTTTATGCGCCCGTGCGAAGTCCAGCAGCATGGCGAAGGCTTCATCGCGGCGACGTGGCTTCTGGGTGCGCCGCCCGCCGCGAAATCGACTTAATGGCGGGTCAAATGTGTTATCCATTGGTTGCGTCCTTTCACTAACAATTGAATGCGCTATATGTTGCGTATTGTTAACAATAAATATGTTGTTATAGTGTAGAAAAAAATGGCCTAAGCCATTTCCAAGCAGGGCTATAAAGAGTTTTCTATTTGGGCAAAACCAAATATTGAAGGACTGTCATTCTACAACATATTTGTTGATTTTGCAAGAATCAAAAATTAGGTGGATTAATTACCGTCTTGAGTAGGGACAGGGCTTGCCCTGTTCGCTATTGGCAATCGTCGGTAAATACCGGACAACGCAAGCATCGTCCCTACGGAGTACGCCTTGAATGTAGGGACTGGGCTTGCCCTGTCCGCTATTGGCAATCGTCGGTAAATGCCGGACAACGCAAGCATTGTCCCTACAAAAATCGCGCATCGAGGTAGGGACAGGGCTTGCCCTGTCCGCTATATATCCGTTGTCCCTATCTCGTTTCGCTGAAAGGCAGCGTCGTGGACTGGTGCTGCGCGACGATGTTCAGGATCGCCCGACCAAGCTTTTCGGGGCTGTGCCGCCAAGGATACTTGTTATCGGTCAGATCCGTTTCGTAGATTGTGTAGCGCTGCCAGATGTCGTGATCCTGTGGCGCAGGCATGACATACGCCGTTTCGTCGGAAGGCGGATAGGCATTGTTGGCGATGACGATGCTGAACAATCGTCTGCCTGCGTGACGCTCTAGCGCCAGAACGTGATCGGCAACCGTGTAATTATCCGTCTCGCCGTCCTGCGTCGCGATATTGCACACATAGAGGCACAACGCCCCACTCGCCCGGATGGCCTGCGGGATGCCTTCCACCAGCAGATTGGGGACGATGCTGGTGTACAGGCTGCCGGGGCCAATCACGATCAGGTCGGCGCTGAGGATGGCACGGGTGGACTCTGGGTAGGCACGGGCGCTTTCGGGCGAAAGTGACACCCGTTCGATCACGCCACCTACCATCGGGATCTGCGATTCGCCCACGACACGCTTGAGCGTCGTACTGCCCGGCTGGCGAACTTCCCCGACGAGCGTGACATCTTGCAGTGTCGAAGGCAGCACGCGCCCCCGAATCGCCAGCACGCGCCCCGCTTCGATCAACGCCCGATCCATGCTTCCGGTAATATCTGCCAGCGCGGTGATAAACAGGTTGCCGAAACTGTGACCTTCTAGCCCGCCTTCGCCAAAACGATATTGAAAAAGCTGCGTCATCAGGTTTTCGTCATCGGCAAGCGCCACGATGTTATTGCGTAGGTCGCCGGGCGGCAGCACCCCCAGTTCGCGCCGCAGCTTGCCCGAACTCCCGCCATCGTCGGCAACCGTCACAATGGCGATGATGTTGCCCGTATCGTGCTTGAGGCCGCGCAGCACCGCCGGAAGTCCGGTTCCGCCGCCCAACGCTACCACCTTAATTCCCTTGTTGCGAAAGCTGTAGCTGTACATCAGATCGATGAAGTGCTGTTGGCGGGCAAACGGCGACAGAATCGAGCGATTCAGTTCAAGGATAGCAACCACAATAATGCCGATCCCAATCGCCAACCCGACGACGATCCGCAGCGGGATTGGCAGAAAGCGCAAGGTGATATAGTACACGAAACCGGGGAGTTCTTGCTCGCGGTACAGTTCTACGATCAGTTGCGCCAGCGCGATACTGCCTGCTGTCAACCCGATGATGAGCAGGATCAGCCAGCGTTTGATGCCCAAGCCGGGGGTTAGCCATTTTTGGATAGTATGCCAGCGCCGCAGCATGGTTGCTCACTTGGTTAGCTTGTCGGAGAGAATATAAGAAACTGTAGCTTAACACTCGATACGGAGGCTGTCAAAACGCATAGGCAAAGTCCGAGGGAGCCATAAATTAACCTCTCCCGTTCTTCTCCATGTAACAAGCGCTGTCGCCTGCTATAATATAACTTTGTAGCTTATACCTCACTAATAAGAGTAAATCTATGTTACCCGCGACTTATTCAATTGAAGATATTCTCAAATCGACTGATTACGCGCTCGACATCTTTACACCGGATGAAATCGCGGCACTTGAAATCTATGACCGTCGCGGTAAACCCTATGTCCGCGACTTCTGCAACAATGTCGAACGTCCAGCGAAACCCGAAGAGATTGTGCGTCAACTCTATCTGTTTCGTCTGATGCACACCTACGGCTACCCGCGTGATCGCATTTCCATTGAACGTGGAGTCTATTTTGGTTCAAGCATTGCCGAAAAACGCGCCGATATATTTATCAGCGATGCTGACCAGCCAGACACAGCCTACATTATTGTGGAAGTTAAAAAACCAAAACGTAAAGATGGCTTGGAACAACTGAAAAGCTACTGCAACGCCGAAGGTGCGCCCATTGCGGTTTGGACAAACGGCGGTGAGGAAGTGATCCTTCACCGCGAAGACCCGAACAACTACCGCAATCTGTCGGCAATTCCCCGCGCTAGCCAAACCCTTGCCGAGGTTATCAACGAACGGGTCAGCATCGAACAGCTACGCGCCTCGAATAAGCTCATCACCGAACGCTGGACACTCAAAAAAATTATCCTTGACCTAGAAGATTTAGTGCTGGCGAACGCGGGCGTGGATGCCTTTGAGGAAGTCTTCAAACTGGTCTACGCCAAACTCTTTGACGAATGGAAAGCCGAACGCAGACCCGGCCATGTTGTTGAGTTTCGCGCCGCTGGCGAAACGCATCAGCAGTTATACAAAAAGATCAATGACCTTTTGGAAGAAGCCAAAAACAAATGGCCGGGGGTCTTTGCAACCAGTGATCGCATCGATTTGATTCCGGCGCATCTGGCAGTCTGTGTGTCCTTCTTGCAAGACATCGCCCTGTTCAACTCCAATCTGCAAATTATCGATGAAGCCTTCGAGTATCTGGTTACTCAGGTTGCCAAAGGCGCGAAAGGGCAGTACTTTACGCCGCGCCATGTGATCGATATGAGCGTCAAGATGCTTAACCCCAAAGCGGATGAGTACATGATCGACACGGCGGCGGGCAGTTGTGGGTTTACCGTCCATACGATATTTCATGTGTGGGGCGGCGAGATGACCGCGCAAGGCCCAAGCCGTGTTCAGGCTGAATACGCTAGCGAAATGGTTTATGGCCTTGATTTCGACAACCGCAGCGTCAAGATCGCCAAAGCGCTTAATCTTATTGCGGGCGATGGCAAAACCAATGTCTACCGGGTAAACACGCTCGATCCGCGCACTTGGGACGATGCCGCCCATGTCGGGCTGCGACACCGTTTGCACCGCTTCCCCAATGACCGCATCGAAGACGAGCGCAACCAGACCAACTTCCGTTACTTCGACTTCGACCTGATCATGACCAACCCGCCCTTTGCTGGCGACATCGCGGATACCCGTATCCTGCACCAGTACGAGATCGCCCGCAAAGCCAATGGGCGTGGCTGGGAAACCAAGCTAGGCCGTGACATCCTGTTTATCGAGCGCAACCTCGAATTTCTCAAACCGGGCGGACGCATGGCCATTGTTTTGCCACAAGGCCGTTTCAACAACATCAGCGACGAACGATTCCGCCGCTTCATTGCTGAACACTGCCGCATTCTGGCGGTAGTCGGGCTGAACGTCAACACCTTCAAGCCGCACACTGGCACGAAAACCAGCGTCCTGTTTTTGCAAAAGTGGAATGACGATCCTGCCGCTGGGATACTGTGTCCCCGCGCCGACGATTACCCGATCTTTTTTGCGACCAGCCAATCCAGCGGCAAGGACAATTCCGGCGAATACCTCTACAAGCGCGGTATGGACGGGCAGCCGCTGCTCGATTCGCACGGGCACTTGGTTATCGATCACGATCTGGACGAGATCGCGACGGCGTTTGTGTTGTTCGCACAGGAGCAAGCCTTTCCTTTCTGGGAGGGCATTCCTGCCCCTTTCTAAGTCGCCCCGACGGTGAAGCGTGGACGCTGGAGTCGTTCACTGCCGGGGCAAAAAACAAAAACAGTTGGAGTGTAGCAACATTTTCTTATCTCACGATTGATCTGCGGCTTGATGCTGAGTATTACAGCCCAGAATATCTACTACAAGAGAAGAAAATTGGTGCATTTGACTCAAGTTTCTTGTCTGATTTGGCGCTCGTAACGGATGGTAATCATATGACCATCAAGGAGCAATTTATAGATGAAGGGGTACGTTATCTCAGAGGACAAGATTTGATCAAATTTTTTGTCTCAGATTCTAATCCTGTTTATATCCCTTACGAAGCCTACACATCGTTACGTAGGTCACATATGAAAAAGGGCGATGTGCTGCTTTCAATAGTAGGAACGATAGGTAGCGTTAGTTTAGTAACGGATAAATATGATTACCTCACGGGTAGTTGCAAAATCGCGATTATTAGATCCAATACGATTAATCCGTATTTTCTTGCTGCTTACTTAGCGTCCAACATTGGACAGGCTCAGATTAAGCGGCGCGTGCGTGGAGCAGTGCAGCAAGGGTTAATCCTTCCAGATTTACGATATTTTCCAATTCCTGTGATAAGTGAACAATCCATCTTAGAGATTGAAGATTTAATCAAAAAATCTCAGCAACTTGGGGAGCATTCGGTTAGCCTCTACGCCGAAGCCGAAGCGCTACTGACCCACGAACTCGGCTTGGATCGACTCGACCTCTCGCCGCAGTTGACGTACACGGGGTCGTTCAGTCTGGCTTCTAGCGCTGCCCGCCTCGATGCGGAGTTCTTCCAGCCGAAGTACAAGAGGCTCATTGATTCACTAAAAACATTAAATCCAATAAGCATCGTACCTCTTGATAGCCTGCTTAGTGTTGTAACTAACGGACACACGCCATTACATCATGATTTGGCAGTTGGAGATATTCCATTTCTGACGGCTGAACATATTCAAGACTTTCGTATTGACTTCAATTCGCAAAAACGAATTTTGACCGAACATCACGAGGGAGAGTTAAAGAGAACACAGCTTAGGGTACGGGATGTGCTTATCACGATTAAAGGACGCATTGGAAATGCCGCAATCGTTGATAATTTACCGTCTCCCGCAAACATAAATCAAGATGTTGCACTCTTGCGTTTTCTGCCTACCTATCATCCTTATTTTATAGTGGGATATTTGAACTCCATTTTGGGTAAGACGCTGATTGATCAAATTTGCACAGGCCAGATCAATCCATTCTTAGGGTTAGGCAATTTACGTCAACTACAAATACCAATTTTTGATGAACACCTAATGAACAGCATCGGGCAACAAATTGAGCAGACAGTACAAAGCGCTGATCAAGCTCATCAAGATGCGGCTCGTTTGCTCGAAACCGCCAAACAGCGCGTCGAGCAAATGATCCTCGGCAGCGCCTAACTCCCCTCTCCTTTGGGAGAGGGGTTGTGGGGGTGAGGGCGGTCTTTTTAGCGATGGCTGCGCCACACATAGACCCACGTACTTGGCGCGCTCTCCGTCCAGCCGAACAGCCAACGCGCATCGGTGATCGCCATGTTGACACAGCCATGACTCATCACGTAGCCAAAGTTATCGTGCCACGGCGCAGCATGTAAGGCCATGCCATCGCTGAAGTACATCACCCACGGCACATTGTAGATATTGTAGTAGTCCGGCGTACCCATTAGCGCCGACATATCGCCCACCGTCTGACGCAGATAGATGTGGAACAAGCCGGGGCGCGTGGGGCGTGTGCCTTTGCCCGTCGAAACCAGCGTCGTAAAGATCGCTTGATCACCCTCATAGGCGGTGAGCACTTGCTCACTCAGGTCGATAGATACCCAGCGTCCGCCAACTTCGGCGGGTCGGCTGGGCGGCATAACTCGCGCCACCACGCCGCGTGTCACCCATTGACCGGGACCGACCAACACCCAATCCAGCCCATTGTAGTGAACTGTCGCATAGAGGTAGACACGGCTGTAACGTTGCAATCTCGGCGCGTCAGGATTCGGATCGCCGCCGGGGTTTAGCACAGGTCGCACACTTTTGATTACCCACGCCATTTGCAGCGGCGGCAGGCCATTGATCAAGACTCCGGTAAACGAGGAAGCAATGTGATAGTCGGCTTTGCGGGTGTCGCTGTACCGCAGCACTTCTTTTGGATCAGGCGTTAACCCCTGTCCGTTAGGCGCTGGATTGGCTGCCATGACCGCCGCCAACGCCTGATACTGATCGGTGGGCAGACCGTAAGTACAGCCCGCGGCATGGGCGCTAGAGGCACAATCGGCGGCAAAAACACTCGTCCGCCACGCTACGATATTGACCAATATAATTAGGGTTGCCAGCAGCCACCGTGATTTTCCGGAATGGTTAACCATGATACCTTCTCACTCAGATAATTTGATGCCTTGCCAGCAGTCTATCATCGCTTTTGGCGGCGTAGTCGTGACGTACCCATCGCGTGGGGTGAGAGTCGGGGAATGCCGGACAACGCAGGCATTGTCCCTACACAATACCGTTTGGTTCATGGACACCGCAAAATGCCGGACAACGCAAGCATTGTCCCTACACAATACCGTTCGAACGTAGGGACAGGGCTTGCCCTGTCCGCTGATTTCGATTTCATTGCCTCTACAAATTTATTATGTGGATGTTTGCGCGGACAACGCAAAATGCCGTTCGGACGTAGGGACAGGGCTTGCCCTGTCCGCTGATTTATTTGGCGGGCAACGTAAAAATACCGGACAACGCAAGCATTGTCCCTACACAACACCGTGTGTTCTACGATCCATTCATGGACAACGCAAAATGCCGGACAACGCAAGCATTGTCCCTACAAATCGCGCATCGGCGTGACAGAGCCTGCCCTGTACGGTATGGTGGGTTGCCCCTATAATATTTC
The DNA here is from genome assembly GCA_040007395.1 of Chloroflexota bacterium. Taxonomy (GTDB): domain Bacteria; phylum Chloroflexota; class Anaerolineae; order Aggregatilineales; family UBA2796; genus DATGFK01. The sequence continues at coordinate 8,602 of JBDTVG010000195.1, read as the reverse complement.
ATGTGGACATTTAGGTGGACAATGCCTGCGTTGTCCCTACATAATACCGTTTGGATTTTTTCGCAAGGAAACTTAGGACATTATGACCGACTTTGAGTCACAAGACCTGTCGCCAGCCAACCGGGAAAGTATTTACCGCCGCAACTTTGCGCTTTTCTTGACCGATGGCGTTTTGTTCACCGTCGCGATGGGCGTGCTCGGCACCACCACGGTGATCCCCGACTTCATCCGGCATCTAACCGACTCGAAAGTCCTTATCGGGCTGGCGGGGAGTCTATTCGATATTTGCTGGACGCTGCCGCAGCTATTCATCGCCCGCTATATCGTGCGCTACGCCCGCAAAAAGTGGTGGTTTGCTGGCCCCAATATTCCGGTACGCTTTGTCATTCTGATCTTTGCCGGGTTGGTTGTGCTGCTGGGCAAAGGCAGACCGGGCGCAATCCTTGTGGCGTTCCTGATCTGTTATGGCATCGCCGCCTTCGGTGACGGGATTGTGGGCGTGCCGTGGGCAGATTTGACAGGCACTAGTCTGGATGAGCGTTGGCGGGCGCGTATGTTCGGCCTAATGATCGTCATCGGTGGCGGGATTATGCTGCTCATATCGCCTATCATCGGCGTGATTCTGGGCGATACCGGGCCGGATTTCCCCAACAATTATGCGCTGCTGTTCGCGTTCGCTGGCGTATTGTTCGCGTTGTCGATTATACCGACGCTGCTCATTCACGAACTGCCCGGCGGCAAACGGGTCGAGAAGGTGCCTAGCTTTGCCGAATTTGTGCCCCAACTAGGCCATATCCTGCGGACCGATGGCGCATTCCGTGCCATTCTCATCGCGCGATTGCTGACCAGTCTCTTGGCGATGGCGGGGCCGTTTTACATTGGCTATGCCACCGGGCCGTTGGGCTTGTCGAATACCGTCGCCGTGCCAATCTTACTGGCGATGCAAACGGTGGGCGTGATGAGCGGATCGTTTTTGTATATCTGGTTGGGTGCGCGCAACAATTTGCTGTACATCCGGCTGGCGTTGGCGTGTGCCGCGTGCCTGCCCATCTGTGCGCTGCTAGCGGGTATCATCGGGCCGGGACTGTTGTATCTAGGCTTTCTGTTGTCAGGGCTAGCGTTGGGCAATCTCATGATCGCCTATCAGAATTGGGTGGTCACGCACGCCCACCCCGACCAGCGCCCCGTGTATGCAGGCTTGTTCAATACCATCACCTCGCTGGTGGCGATTGCCGCGCCGATTATTGGCGGCACGATTGCACAGGAAATCGGCTATGGGCCGTTATTCATTGTGTCGCTGCTGCTGGCTTTGTGTGCGCTGTTCGTGACCCTACGTTTTGTTCAAAATCCACAGGGGGTCAAGGCACCGCTGCCGATTCTGGCGGATTGACGCAGAATGCTGGACAACGCAGGACGATAGAATCCTGTAGGGACGTGGCTTGCCCTGTCCGTGTCTGCTCGACAACGCACAAATACCGGACAACGCAAGCATTGTCCCTACGGAACACGATTTCCTGTAGGGACGTGGCTTGCCGCGTCCGTGTCTGCCCGACCATGCACAAATACCGGACAACGCAAGCATTGTCCCTACGCAACACGCATTGGATGTAGGGACGTGGCTTGCCGCGTCCGCTGATTTATTTGGCGGGCAACACAAAATACCGGACAACGCAAGCATTACCCCTACGATCCGGCGTAGAACGTGTCTTCGTCCCAACGCGCTGGGTTATTCGAGATATAGTCGCGAATGGCATCAAGCGCCCGTTCATTGCGGATAATATGATCGTGGTAACGCCCTTGCCAAACCGCGCAGGCAACATCTCCGCTGGCGGTGCGAATTCGACGGGTCACACCCGATTTATATGACCCGATGACCGTTGCCAACGACACGGTAGGAATTACGCCCGCTGTAGGGATAACACCTGCGTTGTCCGGCATGTGTGCGGACAGGGCAAGCCCTGTCCCTACAGGAAATCGTGTTTCGATGGTGATAACGGCATGGACGTGATTGGGCATGACCACGAATGCGTCAAGGTCGATAGAGGGATAATGATCTGGTACAGCGATCAGGCAATCCATTGCGATATTGCCGACTTGACTGAATACCATCTCGCCATCCTGAATTGCGCCAAACATCTGGGCGCGTTGATGCGTGCAAATGGTGACAAAATATGCGCCAGATTGGCGGTAATCGTATCCCTGCAAACGCGGTGATTTGCGTTGTGGTCGTGGTTTCATTGTGGCATTCCTGTGCAGGCGGATAACGACGAAACACGATTTCCTGTAGGGACAGGGCTTGCCCTGTCCGCGTCTGCCCGACAACGTAAAATACCGGACAACGCAAGCATTGTCCCTACGAAACATCGTGTATTCTACGATCCATTCACGGGCAACGCAAAATGCCGGACAACGTCCCTACACAACATGATTTCCTGTAGGGACGTGGCTTGCCGCGTCCGCGTCTGCCCGATACCGCAACATACCGGACAACGCAAGCATTGTCCCTACGGGATTCTATTGTAGGGACCTGGCTTGCCGCGTCCGCTGATTTATTTGGCGGGCAACGCACAAATGCCGGACAACGCACGCATTGTCCCTACAAGATTCTATTGTAGGGACGTGGCTTGCCGCGTCCGCCGATTTATTTGGCGGGCAACGCACAAATACCGGACAACGCAAGCATTGTCCCTACGGGATTCTATTGTAGGGACAGGGCTTGCCCTGTCCGCGTCTGCCCTGTCCAGTATTTTGTGTTATCCGTGAACCATGGTGGTGTGGTGGTCATGCGGCGGACAGAACCATTCTGTTGGTAGTAAATTAAACTTTTTCCGAAATGCGATTAATCTTAATAGTGGCTAAATTATTTTGCATTTTGTATTGAGATAAGTCATACTCTAGCGCGAAAATAAACTAGTATCGATTAATGCAATTTATCAAATGTATTGAGGAGAACTTAATATTACGGATCTCCCTCAATTATATTTAACATTGTTGCGCCTGCGCTGCCTTTTGAAACGAGAGTGCAATGATCAATCAGCCAATGGCTGCCCATATTTTTATTTCGCATTCCAGTGCCGATGCTGCTTTTGTGAAGCGTTTGTCTGCTGATCTCCAGCGGTTGGGCGCACCTATCTGGGTCGATCATGAGCGGCTCAAGCCGGGAACCCGTAACTGGGAAAAGGCGATTCGTGAAGCCCTTAAGAAGTCACGGGCATTGATTTACGTCGCTTCGCCAATGGCGGCGCAGTCGGATTATGTTCAGGATGAATTAAGTATCGCGGAGATGGAAGGCTGCACTCTGCTGGCATCTTGGGCGGCGGGCGAAGACAAGCGCTGGTTAGACTGCACCCCACTCGGTTATGGCAAATTGCAAAATGCCGATATGCGTGGCGAGAAGTATGAAGCAGGCTTGCAAGAGCTGCTCAACGTATGGAACACCTTGCCAACGAAAACAATTGCCATTGCGCTCACGTCCCTACCGGAGGCTGTACGCCCGGCTCAATTTGGGGATGCGCCGCGCAATCCTTACAAAGCACTGGATGCCTTTACCGAGGAGGATACCCAAGACTTCTTCGGGCGCGACGAACTGATTGCTTCCTTGCTCAAGGACGTGACTGATTACCCATCGTTTCTGGCGGTCATCGGGGCCAGCGGATCAGGTAAGTCTAGCGTTGTAATGGCGGGCTTAATCCCGAAACTACGCCAAGAACATCCCGATTGGATCATCTTGCCGCCAGTGAAGCCCGGCGCGCATCCTATCGATGCGCTGGCGGTCATGTTATATAGTGCCTATTTTCAACAGGGTAGTATCAAGGATGTTCGCGCCGATCTGGAAGACGAGGGGGCACACGGCCTCGTCAACCGCACCTTGGCTATTCCACACAAACCCAAAGCGCGGGTTGTCCTGCTGGTTGACCAGTTTGAGGAAGTTTTTACGCAGACAGTCAGCGAACAGGAACGCGAACAGTTTATTAACATCCTCACCTCAGCCGCCACCGAACCCGACAGCATCGTCACGGTTATCCTGACCTTGCGAGCCGACTTTTTTGATCGCCCGCTCAGTAACTCTGAACTAGGCAAACTCATTCGGGGACACAGCGAGGCGGTGCTGTCCATGTCCATTTCCGACCTCAGACAAACGATTGAAAAACCCGCCGACCAAGCTGGACTAAGCTTTGAGGACGGTCTGGTCGCGGACTTGGTGTTTGATACGCGGGGGCAGGTGGGCGGGCTGCCGCTGCTGCAATATGCACTAGACCAGCTTTTTCAACAGCGAAACGGAAGGTGGCTGACCCACGCGGCCTATCTGGACAGCGGCGGGGTGAAAAGAGCCTTGGCGAAGCACGCCGAGGCGACCTATAACAAATTGCCGTCCGAGGACTATCAACGGTTGACGCAAGCCTTATTCTTGCGGCTGATCGAACCGGGTGCAACCGAGCAAGATACCACGCGCCGCCGTGCGCTCATGACTGAACTGGAATTGCCCGATGCCAACCAGACAAACATCATTCAGGAGTGTGCGAACACGTTCGTGAATGCCCGCCTGCTGACTACGAATGAGATCGCGGATGGTGATATAAAAACAAGTACCATCGAGGTGAGCCACGAAGCGCTGATCCGCGCATGGACCCGCTTGGGAGACTGGTTAAGCGAGGCACGCGGCGACATCCTCATCCAGCAGAAGGTGATCGAGGACGCGGCGGCGTGGGTCGCACGGGGCCGCAAGCCCGACGATGACAGTCTGTATCGGGGTGCAGTGCTGGAGGAGAGTCAGGCGTGGGCCGACCGCAATATTCCCAATACCGATGAAATAGCCTTCATTGAGGCTTCTACGCAGGCCGAGGCCGAACGCCGCCGCCAAGACGCAATTATCGCACGCCGGGTGCAGAATCTGGGACGGGCAACCATTGGGGCGGCCTTGGTCGGATTGATCGTGTTGATACTGCTCGGTCTTTCGATCAATCAAGGGATTATCCAAGCGCATGAGGTTGAGCAAGGCAAGGTACAAATCAATAATATTGGGCAGACCCTTTCCCCCGTGCCGCAAACGCTGACTCCTGTCCAGCAAACCTTGCAAGCGGGTAACGCGAAAATCGCCGCGGCGCAGATCGCCTTTGGCAACGCCAATGCAGCCTTAACGCAAGTCGTCGGCACACAAATTTCAGTCTCAACCAAAGTACGCAACAGTCAGACGCAAAATGATCAATTGCAATTAGCCGTTATTTCGCGAGACCTTTCGCAAAGTCACGACTATGTTGACCGCAACGATGCGGTACTGCTGGCGATTCGCGCCCTGAAAAGTGGGTACAGTCAAGAGGGTGAAGCGGCGCTGGATAGATCGTTGGATGGTTATTACCTGCCCCAACTCCTGACCGATGGGCCGAATAATATTGAGGATGTAGCCTACTCGCGGGATGGCAAATTTGTATTGACGGGTAGCGACGATGGGATTGCACGGACGTGGGACGTTACTACCGGGCAAGTTCAGCAAGTTTTCAAGGGACATACCGACCGTTTGACAAGCGTCGCCTTTGCCCCCGATGGGCGTTTTGTGCTGACAGGCAGCGCTGACCGAACCATGCGCCTATGGGAGGCTAGCACTGGGCGGCTTATCCGCATTTTTAGCGGTCATAACGACGCGCTGAGCAGTGTCACCTTTTCTGCGGACGGGCGGACTATCTTAAGCGCCAGTACGGATCGCACCGCAAAACTCTGGGATGTGAACACTGGAGAAACTATACGGACTTTCAGCGGTCACGCCGATGCGGTGCGCCGTGCGGTGTTTTCGCCTGACGAAAAGTATGTGTTCACGGGTAGTGATGACCGCACCGCCCGGTTATGGGAAACCAGCAGCGGACTGAGCCTACGCACTTTTAGCGGACATACCGCCGAGATAAACAGCGTCGCCTTTTCGCCCGATGGTAAGACCGTCTTAACGTGCAGTCTTGATAAAACTGCCCGACTGTGGGATGTCACCAGCGGCGAAGTTATCTACACGTTTACTGGACATGATCTGCGCGTCAACAGCGGCGCGTTTTCGCCGGATGGACACTATGTCATCACCAGCAGTACAGATCGCACAGCACGCTATTGGGATATTACCAACGGGCAAGTGCGCTACACATTTAAAGGCCATACCGCTTCAGCGCGGTCTGTCGTGTTATCGCCGGATGGACACTACGCGCTGACGGGCAGCGATGACAGCACCGCCCGCTTGTGGGATCTTACCACCGGGCAGCTTGTGCATATTTTCGGCGGTCACGCCGATCTTGTGACGAGTACGACCTTCTCGCCCGATGGACGCTATGCCTTGACCGGCAGTGTCGATCATGTGGCGCGGTTATGGGATACCAGCAGTGGGCAGCTTATCCGCACGCTGAGTGGTCATCTTGATGCTGTGACGGCGGTCACGTTCTCGCCCAATGGACAGTACATCTTGACAGGCAGCGCTGACCACACCGCCCAACTTTGGGCAGTGAGCACCGGACAGCCTATACGGACTTTCAACGGTCACACGGACGCGGTGCTGGCGGTGGCGTTCTCGCCCGATAGTCAATACGTGTTGACGGGCAGTGCCGACCACACCGCACGGCTGTGGGACATTCGCACGGCACAGGCGATTCACACCTTTAGCGGGCATACTGATCGGGTGGTCAGTACCGCGTTTTCGCCGGATAGCAAATATATTCTGACGGGCAGTGCTGACCACACGGCGCGTTTATGGGAAGTGGGGAGTTGGCAAGCTGTGCGGACCCTCACTGGACACACCGACACGGTGATGGCGGTGGCGTTTTCGCCGGACAGTCAATATATATTGACGGGCAGTGCTGACCGCACCGCCGGGTTGTGGGACATGACCACCGGGAAAAGAGTGCGGACCTTCAGTGGGCACACTGATCGTGTCGCCGGGGTGACATTTTCGCCTGACGGCAAAGTTGTGCTGACCGCCAGCGCTGACCGCACGGCACGCTTGTGGGAAACGAGCACCGGACGGACGATACGCTCCTTGAGTGGGCATCTGAACTCGGTGAACAGCGTGGCCTTTTCACCAGATGGACGCTATGCCCTGACGGGTAGTGATGACCGGACCGTGCGCTTATGGTTGCTGGATTACCGCGATATGATCACCTATCTGTGTACATGGCTCACACGCGATTTTACGGAGGAGGAACGGCAGCGCTTTCAAGTCACCGATTCTGCTCCAACGTGTCCACAATTTGCGGATAAGGGGATGCCGACACCAATTTTGCCAGTAACGGTTGTCCCTGAGCCAACGTGGACACCCAATCTCGCCACTGTGCTGCCGACCCTGACCCCAACAGCACTTGATTCAGGCAGCCTGTTGAGCGGTACGCCCATTAATATCGCGTTGCGGTAGCCAATGCCGGACAACGCAGGCATTGTCCCTACAATAGAATCCTGTAGGGACAGGGCTTGCCCTGTCCGACGTATCCACCTCCACCACAGCAAATACCGGACAACGCAAGCATTGTCCCTACACAATGCCGTTCGAATGTAGGGACAGGGCTTGCCCTGTCCGCTGTATTCACATCCACCACAGCAAATGCCGGACAACGCAAGCATTGTCCCTACACAATGCCGTTCGAATGTAGGGACAGGGCTTGCCCTGTCCGCTGATTTCGATTTCATTGCCTCTACAAATTATCATGTGGACGTTTGCGCGGACAATGCACAAATACCGGACAACGCAAGCATTGTCCCTACAAAATTCCGTTTGGATGTAGGGACAGGGCTTGCCCTGTCCGACGTATCCACCCCACCACAGGCCGATTTTCACAACCGAGCCGCCAATCGCGCTGGCGAGTGGTGGCGAGCGCTAGCGTGAGATGTGACCATCGCAACCCGCCTGCCAACCGTCATTGTGAAGCGCACCCTGCACGAAAATCGCGTGTATTTTCGTCCCGCCCGCCCAGCGATCAACTTGATGCGCTGGCTTGCGCTAGAAAGCGCTAGGGTGTACTATTGATGTCATTGTGAAAGAGGGTCTACAGATCGATAATCCTCAGTGGGGGATTGAAACGAACCCTGCGCAAAAGCCTTGGAGGTATTGAAAGCCCGTCTACAGATCGATAATCCTCAGTGGGGGATTGAAACCCTGAGCGGGCATCGCACAATACCGCCGAAACCTTGTCTACAGATCGATAATCCTCAGTGGGGGATTGAAACCCTCGAACGGTGATCAGGTCGTAGTAATCTTCGTCGGTCTATAGATCGGGCGTAACCCGTCGAATTCGCGCCGCTATCGGTGATGTTGCCCACATTGTCTGGCAAGGGCGTTACCACGATCATATTATCCGCGATGAACATGCACTCCATACCATTCGCGAGTATCTCTCGAACAATCCATTGCGTTGGCACGAAGACACGTTCTACGCAGGATCATGAGACAACGAAATCAGCAGACAGGGCAAGCCCTGTCCCTACGTCCAAAGGGTATTGTGTAGGGACAATGCTTGCGTTGTCCGGCATTTTGCATTATCCGCGCAAACATCCACATGATAATTTGAAGAGGCAATGAAATCAGCGGACAGGGCAAGCCCTGTCCCTACGTCCAAAGGGTATTGTGTAGGGACAATGCTTG
>JBDTVG010000194.1:0-18313 GCA_040007395.1 Chloroflexota bacterium | reverse complement strand
ATAGTCAATTAACTGACTCAGCATTGTACCATTTTATACAAGTTTGTCAGTATGAATTCGGTTTGTTAGCCGAAAACTAGGGACTGTGACACTCATCGGAATATTGCTAAATATAGCGGGGCAAGTCTCAACCTACTACCATACCAAACTAAACATCAGGCAGGTAGAAATTCTATTATTGTCTGCTCATAAAAGCTAGTGCTTGTATGCCTATATTAGACGTGAGCAATGACCTTGCGGACACTCGACAGCAGTTCGCTTGGGCTAAACGGCTTGGTAATATAGTCATCTACTTTGGCGATGTGCAATCCCAACACCTTATCGATGCTCTGCGCTTTAGCCGTAATGATAATCACGGGCAGATGCTTCATCAAGTCGTTGGCCTTCATCGTCTGGTAGACTTCCCAACCATCCATATCGGGCATCATCAGGTCAAGCAGCACGACATCGGGCTGGACTTCCTCGATCAGTCCTAAACCGTCGCGTCCATTATTTGCCCCGGCGACCTTGAAGCCATGCTTGGTCAAAATGAGCTTGACCAACGCGATCATTTCGGGGTCATCTTCGATGATGACAACTTGTGTATTCTCATTATTGGGTAACATCTTGTGTAAAAACCCTCCGCGTCTCTATGGATGATGGAGATCATTAATGTCAATTTGTGCCAGTTTATCATAAGTATACCTGTAGAGGAAATGAATCCCCGTAACAGGTACATTCCATTTCGTAGAGGAGCATTTAGGCGGCTGTAAGGATTACGGCTTATCACCGTTCTATGGAAGCTTTATGTTATATTTACGACTTGTGTACGCCAGTATCACCGGATAACGGTGGTCGTGCGAGGTTGTGTAATGGATACGGTCTTTGGATTGTTCGCAGTATTTTTTCTGGTGATGGCAAATGCTTTTTTTGTCGCCGCCGAGTTTTCGCTCGTTAGTGCCCGTCGCACCCGGATCGAGCAGCTCGCTCAGGATGGAAACAAAGCCGCGATTGCCGCTCAAAAGGCAATGGCCCATCTGGATAGCTACATTGCCGCGACCCAGCTTGGTATTACGCTGGCTAGTCTGGCCTTGGGCTGGGTTGGTGAGCCAGCCGTAGGACATTTACTGGAGAGCTTTTTGCCCGATACTCCATGGGCGCACACGGTAGGCCAAAGTATCTCGGTAGCGGTTGCTTTTGCGTTCGTTACGATTGTTCACATTGTTTTGGGCGAACTTGTTCCCAAGTCGATTGCACTGCAACGCCCCGAAGGGACGGCGCTTTTTGTGGCACGGCCTATCCGCCTGTTCCGAGCGATCTTCCGCCCGGTCATCGCGTTGATGAATAATCTCGGCAACTGGATTGTTAGCTTGCTTGGCTTTCATGGTGGCAGTGAGCATAGTAACGTTCATTCGCCGGAAGAACTCGAAATGCTGGTTCATTCCAGCCGTGAAGCAGGATTACTAGAAGAAAATGAGGAGCGGCTGCTGCGACGTGTGTTCGATTTTAGCGATGTCCAGATTCGCGGTGTCATGCGTCCGCGTACCGAGGTTGATGCGCTGAATATAGACTCGCCGCTGCCCGTGCTGCTGAACCAGATCGTCTCGCAGCAGTATTCACGCTATCCCGTCTACAAAGGATCGGTGGACACGGTAACGGGCATTTTGCTTACCAAGGACATGCTAGACGCGGTGGTCAAGGAACCGCAGCTTTTGACGGGCGGCAGCAGCACATTCACCCTAGCATCGATTCTGCGGATACCATTGTTTGTCCCGCAAACGACGGGCGTAGACAGCGTGTTGGAACAAATGCAGAAGTCCAAGCAGCAAATGGTGATCGTGATCGACGAATATGGCGGCATGGCAGGGGTCGCGACGATGGAGGATATTCTCGAAGAATTGGTCGGTGAGGTGCAGGACGAATTCGATGTCGAGAGTAATCAAGTCGAAACGCAGGGTAACGCCATCCTTGTCGATGGTCTCATGACCATGAACGATGTCATAGAACGTTTCGGAGATCCGGAAGGCAAAGTGATCTCGACAACGATTGGCGGCTACATTGCCGAACGGCTAGATCGCATTCCCATTCTGGGCGATACAGTCATCTTTGGCGATTACGATGTTCGGGTTGAAGAAATGGATGGAATGCGTGCCTCAAAGGTACGTTTCATCAAGCGTTCTCAGGGACGCATAGACGAACCGCAGGTTGACAAGCCTGCCTCTTTATCTACCTGATGTGCCTGTATCGGAGGAACCAGTGTCAATTGACTTCAATGTGATGACGTGGAATGTCGAAAATCTCTTTCCCGCCGGACATCCCTCTGGCCCCAAAACCGTCGAATTGTACGAACGCAAGATGGCAACCTTGACCAGTACTATTCTGGGGATTGCCCCCGATGTCCTAGCGGTGCAAGAAGTCGGCGACCCGGCAACCCTTGCCGATCTGCAAAGCAGGCTTGGCGGCAGCTTCCCGTATATGCTGCTGTCATCACACCCCGATCCACGCGGTATTCGGGTCGGGATGCTTTCGCGCCTGCCGCTTTCCGATGCCAGAGAACTCTACGATTTTCCGCCAGCCGCTTTAACCAATGTTACCGACACACGCGGTGACGTATTCAGGCACATGAGCCGGGGCATCTTGAAGGCTACAGTTGTCCTTGCGCCGGGACTGCCCATCCACATCGTGACGATTCACCTCAAATCGAAACTGATCACCTACGCTAACGGGCGGCGCTTTCCACTGGATGAGAACGAACGTGCCCGCGAAACCGGAGCCGCCTTGCTGCGACGTGCCTGTGAATCCATTGCGGTGCGTGTGTATCTGGACTATTTGCTCGGTGAGAATGACGATCCGCTGATTCTGATGGGCGATTTCAACGATAGCGCTGAAGCCGTGTCTTCGCAGATTATGTTCGGCCCCGAAGATCGCAGTCTGGCGACCCCAGATAAATTCGATGACATCCGCCTGTACAGCCTTGATGAATATATTCCACCAGATCGGCGTTTTTCACGGTTATATCTGAAACGGCGCGAACTCATTGATCACATTGCGGTTAGCCATGAATTGATCTTCCGCAAGCGTCAGGTAGATAGCTATGTCGAGCCGATAGAGAATATCGATGGCGAAACCGAGTGGCGGCGCGAAGCAACTTTCCCCGATCATGCACCTGTCTATGCCCGCTTCACGCTACCACAGCCTTCTGCAACGGGCAGTTCGATCACGACTACACCACAACTTTAGGAGCATATCTATAGCGGACAGGGCAGGCTCTGTCCCTACATCAATGCGGTATTTTGTAGGGACAATGCTTGCGTTGTCCGCTATTTTGCGACGTTTGCCAATCAACGGACAGGGCAAGCCTCGTCCCTACATCGATGCGGTATTCTGCACGGGCGACCATACGAAATCACCCGTGCAATCTTGCCATGTCATGTCAGAAAGGCCAATTCAAGATCCGACGGACAATATCGCCTACCATTTCTGGTACATAGAGCATCGCGACAGTACCGATCACGATATACGGGCCATAGGGAATAGCAGAATACAGGCGGTAGCGTTTTGTCCGCAGCCATCGATTAGTAATCAGAATCAGCGCGGCGATTGCCCCGGTCAGCACCATAATGAGCAGCGACAAGCCCAAGAACTGTTTACCAATAATCAGGCCACCAAGGCTACCAATATAGACATCGCCAAAACCAAGCACAGTGCGTCCGACTTGCCGCCCCGTCACCATGCCAAGCACCCGCGCAAAAACCAAGCCGAACAAATAGAGCGCGAACAGAATGCCAAAGCCATATAGTCCACCGCGAATCGTGTCTTCTAAAGAGGATCGAGGCCACAAAACAGCTTCTACGAGCGCGACTATCCCTACCGGAATGATCGTTTCAAGGAATACCCAGCGATTTTCCACATCGATAATCACAATTAGAGCTAAGGCCGCTGCATAAAACAGCAGAAACGGCAAATTGGGGATCTCGGAGAAGCGCCATGCAATCGCCGCGAAAGCCGCCGCCATGCCGATTTCCGTAATAATCCGGCGGCGATTGTGCGAATCACCGACAGGTTGCCGCAGACTAGTGGCAATCAGTCCCGACCACAACCAAATAGGCCATAGACTGCCATTGTCGCTGCACGGGAGGAATGTCGGCGGCTTGGCGATGATCGTATGCGAGCCAAACGGGTTGGTGGTGGCAAGCTTATAATGGCGCTGCGCGGGTAGGTAGTCAGCGAACAAATTAACGACAATCCCGACCAAAAAGCCAATAAAAAGGGCTATAGGAACAATTGCTGGCATGAATTCCCTTGGAGTAACTGATAGAAGTGGAATGATATGATGATGACTGCGAAAGTGCCAATCAGTGTATCATGTTTAGCGCATGTGTGAGTCTGTGCCGCTGTAACGAAAGGATCGCCAGATTGGGTTCATTACGCTCTCGTCTTCGCGACTGGCAGGCGTGGTTGCCGCTAACGCTGCTGTGCTTGACCATTCTGGCGCTGTTCTATCGCCTGCTATTCGGTGACGTGATCTTCTGGGGGTTGCCGTCGCTGCAATTCTACCCTTGGCGCGAATTTGCCATGCGTGAACTGGCGCAGGGCCGCTTGCCGCTCTGGAATCCCTATAACGGCGCGGGTGCGCCGCTGTTGGCAAACTATCAGATCGCGCTGCTGTATCCGCCGCATCTGCTGTATTTTCTATGGTCGGGTCCGCAAATGATGGGCTTTATCGGGTTGCTGCATTTGTTGTGGGCAGGGATCGGCATGTGGCTGCTGACGGGGCGGCTCAAGTGTGGGGTGCTAGGCCGAGGCATTGCGACGTTGGCCTATCCACTGAGTACACCCATTGTGGCACGCTTCGGCACAATCCCGATGCTAGAAGTCGCGGCATGGCTGCCCTTTTTGCTGCTGGCAACTGACTTGCTGCTGGCTAGGGTCACGCTGCGGAATATGCTGCTGCTAACGGGCGTGGTCGCCATGCAACTGCTGGTTGGACACGCGCAGTGGACTTTTTACAGCTTTGTTTTGGCAGGCAGCTATGCGCTGTGGCGATTGATCGCGGAACGTAAAACGCTGTCGCCGCGTCGAACGGTATGGATCGTGCTGGCGGCGATGGTAGCGCTTGTGCTTGGGGTAGGCTTGACGGCGGCGCAACTGTTACCGACTGCCGAATTGCAGCGTCAATCGCAGCGGGCTTCCGGTCTGGATGAGGCGTTCGCGCTGAACTTCTCCTACACGCCGCTGTCGGTGTTGACGCTGTTTAATCCGAACTTTTTCGGCAATCCCAGCGATGGCAGTTATGTTGTCGGCGGAGCGTACTTCGAGGTGACGGCCTATCTGGGGATCTTGCCGCTGGCACTGGCGATTCTGGGGACTGGACACTTTTTGCGAACCCGTTGGCGCAGACGCAAGAATAAATCTTTGCCCGATCTCCCCGGCCTGAACGACGTGAACCAAAACCTGATCCCGTTTTTTGCCAGCACGGCGCTCATCGCGTTTATTCTGGCGCTCGGCAAATTCGGCATCTATCCGCTGCTATATCGCTATGTGCCGACCTTCAATCTGTTTCAGGCTCCGGCACGCTGGCTGCTCGTCGCGATCTTTAGTTTGGTGATGCTGGCGGCGCTGTCCGCCGATCTGTGGCAGCCGGAACGCCGCGCCCGCCATCGCACCCGAATCGTCCTGATTGGCGCGATCAGTATCACAGCGGCAGGGTTCGTCGCACAAGTCCTGCTGCGCTCTGCTACGCCGATTACCGAGCAGTTGGTTCGCGGCCTGACGATTGCCGGGATTCTGGCAACCAGTGCGGCGCTGCTATTTCTCAGCCAGCCCGACGAAAGCCATCCGCAGTGGTCGCGCTGGGCGATGGGCGTGCTGCTGTTCGTCGCCGCCGATCTGTGGTGGGCAAACTCACTCAGCAATCCTACTGTCCCCCCCAATTTCTACGATAAGCTCACCGTCAACACGACTACACGCACATTTTGGCCTGACCCGAAAAACCAACAGCTTCCACAGGCGGCTTTTGATCGCTTTTTGCTGCTGAACGACTATCGGGCGGCTGTCGAACTGCGCGACCAATACCGCCGTTCGGGATTGCCCAACCTGAATCTACTGGATCGTCAGCCGTCGCTGAATAATTTCGATCCACTCAGGCCGGACGGCATCGAGCGTTTTAGCCGACTGCTGAACATGACCCTGCATCCCGGCTTGCTGCGGGCAGCGGCTGTTGGACAGGTTTATGGCAGCAGTGATCCCGTAACCTCGCCAACGCGAGTGTGGATCGCCCCGACTGTCATGAGCTTCCATAACAGTGATGACGTTGAAAAGTTCATCGGCGCGGACGGCTGGAACCCCGAACAGACCGTTGCTATTGAAGGCGATCAAGGCGATCTCACCTTGCCGACCAGCACTCAACCCGGCACAGCGCGACTTACCGACGAAACGCCGCTCGATCTCAGCATCACGGCGGAGTCGCCCGGTGGCGGGATGCTCGTGCTAGCCGATACGTATTACCCCGGTTGGCAGGCGACCCTCGACGGCAGCCCAACGACGATCTACCGCGCCAATCTTGCCTTCCGAGGGGTGGTCGTTCCGGCTGGCACGCACATGATCAGGATGCAGTATCAGCCGACCTCGTGGCAGGTAGGCAGCGTGATCAGTGTGATCGCGCTGGCGATCTATGGCCTGCTGTGGATTAGGGCGCTTTTTGCAACGCCTCCGCCACTGCGATGAGATCGGCGGCACACGCGGGCGGGATCTGATCGCTGGTCAGCGCTTTGACGGCGGTAACAAATTGCTGCAACTGCTTACTGTTCAACAGTGTTGTGAGGTTTGATTTTACAGCAACAGTGGCGCATTGCTTGACAGTAGCGTGGAGATCTTCAGCCGAGGGAAAAGGAACCACAATACGAATGGTGTTAGCCGAAATTGCCTTAGTTCCTGCGCTGTTGGGTGTATTGTCTGCAAGCGCTAATCGTCCACCATATTGACTCCACACAGAACCATAGGTAGTTGTTACATCTTTTACTTGCATCGTATTGAGTATTTTGCCTGTACTGGTGTCCCATACTCGTATCGTGCCATCCACACTCAGGCTTGACAACTTACTTCCATCAGCGCTAAAAGTGAGTGCATTTACAACGTCGAGTTCTGGGTCTACATTTTGGCCTTCATTAGCGTGCAGATGATCAACGATAATTTTTTTGGTGTCTAAATCCCAAATGCGTACCGTGCCATTACCGCTTCCCGTTGCCAGCCGTTTGCTATCAGGACCCCAAGCAATGGCTGCGACATCATACCCAGAGCTAGGTCCTTCCGGATGGTTGAGAACAAAATCACTGAGAGCATCAAGGGTATTGACATCTACGAAATCTACACCCACTATATTTACTCTAGCCAACTTAGTACCATCTGGACTCCAAGCCATGCGGTCTATGCTGCCTGTGTTATCGCCTTTCAATTGCTTACCTGTAGCCGCATCCCAAATGCGAAAATTCTGAGAGTCTTGTGAGCTTCCACTAATAATTTTACTACCCTCAGGTGACCAAATGACTGCGCTTACAAAGTCGGTGTGACCACTCAAAGTATTTAAGAGTTGACTAGTAGTGGTATCCCAGACACGTATTTTCATATCTATTCCACCAGTTGCCAATTTAGTGCCATCGGGATTCCAAGCGACGCTAAATGTTGGTCCCGATTGTTGCACTAATGTATTGGTAATTTGGCCCGTTATGGCACTCTGAACAAAGATAGTTCCGTCAACTGTACTGAGTGCAACACTCTGCCCATTAGGACTCCATGCTCCTGACGTAAAAATCTGCGGAGTATCGATAACCTGTCTATGACTTGAAGCTTCTACAGCGGTTGAATATCCCGTGCTTGTTGTCAATAAAAGCACTGTAAGAATTAGGACAATACGCCACCGTTTGAATGATGTCTTCACAACTAGATTCTCCTATTGAGTAAGCTCTACTACCAAGTAGTATGTTGTTGGAAAATTTGACTCATTGTATTCTGCATTACTTCGGAACGTTTACTGCCGGGGTGTGTATTGTCCGGGTTGCCAGGAATGGCATTATTACTGGTCATACCTACCCAATCTTCGTTGTGAAAACCGTTCCAAGTTCCCGGAAATGGTTGATTACAAGGATTGGTAGCAGAAGCACCTGAACTGATGCTGTAGACCCAATTCAAGAAAGTATCCGCAGTTGCTTCGGATACAGCGGTTGTTTTTGGAACACCAGTTGCTAGAAATGCCGGATTCTGCTGGAAAGTTGTAATCAAAGCTCCACCACCCGGAATTTTTGCAGGTCCACTACCCCATCCGCGTTCGCCGCGTGTCCATGTTTGAGGTTGATTAATAATTTCACCCATCACACGAGCAGGAACTTTTGTTAAGGTAGCAGTTGGACCATGGGTTGGTGATGGAGAAGGAACACCGGGAGTTATCGTAGGCGAGCCGCAATCTATTACAACATTAGCACCACTTATACTCTCGCTAAGTGACATATTTGTAGCTGGGATATTGCTTTGATTATCGAATCTGTGTCCCTCTTCATGAACAAATGTATAGGGGGTGATATTTAGATTTCCATAGAAGAGTATGACACCTCGGTCATTGCTGGTACAGGCTCTATTTATAGCGCCATCGCATCCGTCGGCAACAGGATGTCCATTGGCATCAATAAATGTGAAGCCATTGATAACATGCACGACCTTGAAATTGCCCATAATTCGCTTATAGATGACTTTAGGGTCTGTATAACCTCTACTAAGCACATTTGTTTCAAATAAAGCAAAGGCGTTGGCGGTATTTTGCACCCCTGCCAAGATCTGATCAAGTTCACCAGCCTGCCAAGCTACTCCTTTGGTATTACCCGGATCTTGTGCGGGATCTGAACCTTGTGCATAAACAGTGATCCCATAACTAGCCAACATATCGGTAGTTGTACCCCAATGTCCTGCCACAGGTTTGTCATTAGGGATGCCAAAAACCAAAGTAGTATCGGCAATGCCCGTGGTAGGATGGTTTCGAAGATATATCAATCCATTGGATGGTCTAAAAACACCGAGTCCATCGCCGTAGCCAGTCCAATCACCTGAAAAGGGACTGTCACCAGCTACACCGAGTGTTGCATTAATAACATAGGGAGTGACGGGAGTACAGTTACAGACTTGCAAAGATATACTAAAAGTCGATGTATCCGGATTATAGTAAGCAGGACTATCGTGTCCACTATAGCTTCTACCTTGCCAATTGCCTGAAAGAGGGATTGCATTGGCTATCCCAAACGGCATTGTAAAGTCGGGAATGCCGGAACTTAAGCTATTTCTTAGATAGAAAGTGTTATTACTGGGTCGATAAACCCCGATACCGTCTGCCCCATTGCCATCCCAATCTCCTTTGACTGGTATATCGGTGGTAGCGCCATATACAAAAGTGTATGCAATTGGTGCAGCAGGAGTATTGGCATTTTTCAGAAAGAACTGGGTAGTTGTAGGCCGAAACACACCGACAGTATCAATACCATCACCGTCCCAGTCACCAACAAGGGGTAAATCTGTAGTGGCACCGAAGGTAACAGATAAATCGGCATTCCCAGTTTGATTCTCATAACGCAAATAGAATGCGCCAGCGGATGGTCGCCACACACCTACTGTATCTGTCAGACCAGGGCCTGGATCAAAAGTAGGGGCAATTATCAGATCCATCGGTACATTTACTATAGGCGTTGAAGTCGGTATAACCGACGTGGATATTGGTGTAGAACTTGGCGTTAGCGTAGCAGATATAACCAGTGGAATACGAGTGCCGGGGCTGGCGATAAGAGTCCGTGTCGAGGTGGGACATGGAACGCTCATCACTATGGGAGTTGATGTTGCCGATGACGGTTGTGAACCGCTGTCAGGAACGAAGGTCGGCGCTAGCTTAACGCCAGTTGCCGTGCAGGGGGTTGGCGTGGGTTGTGCTAATCCGGCGGCGATTTGGGAGTGAAGCATAAGCATTACCCCCCCCCATTACAAATGACATGAAGAGCAGCGTTACAGTAGCGGTTCGGCGGCGGTTATAGTTGGTGGGCATAAGTTTCTCTCTGTCAGGAAGGTCACATTGTTCAAAGTATACCCGCAGTATTGTAATTTTCGATAAAGCGTAGGGCAACCGTACAATTTAACAATTGCTTAATCGGGCTTGACACAAAAAAAGCGGCTGGATCGCTCCCGACCCAACCGCCTAAGCAAAAACATGAGGCCGGACAATTTGTCCGGCCTCACTCACTAGCGTGTTAATTAAGGTTAGGCGTTGGCTTCGTCTAGCAGGCCACGCAAAACCGTTTGTAAAATGCCGCCATTGGCGTAGTACATCACTTCGACGGGCGTATCGAGGCGGGCAGTCATCGCAAAGCTGAACGTATTGCCGTCAGCGCGTTCCACCTCAACCATGACTTCTTGCTTGGGCACAATATGCTCATGGATGCCCTTGATAGTGATTTGCTCCGTGCCTGTCAGGTTGAGCGTCTCGGCGCTCTGTCCCTCCTTGAATTGCAGCGGCAGCACGCCCATTCCGACGAGATTGCTGCGGTGAATACGCTCGTAACTCGCCGCTAACACTGCTCTCACGCCCAACAGCGCAGTACCCTTCGCCGCCCAGTCACGCGAACTGCCTGTACCGTACTCAGTTCCGGCAATGATGACCAACGGTACGCCTTCGGTCTTGTACTTCATCGCCGCATCGTAGATGTCCATCTGCTGACCGTCGGGATAGTGGATTGTTACGCCACCTTCCACGCCGGGAACCATCAGATTCTTGAGCCGGATATTGGCAAACGTACCGCGCAGCATGACCCGATCATTGCCGCGTCGTGTGCCGTACTGGTTGAAGTCCTTCTTTTGCACGCCATGTTCGATCAGGTAACGGCCTGCCGGACTATCAACGGCGATGCTGCCAGCGGGCGAGATATGATCCGTCGTGATCGTATCACCGAAGACTCCCAGCACTCGCGCCTTCACAATGTCATGTAACGGCGTGATAGCCCGTTCCATGTTGTCGAAGAACGGCGGCTTCTGAACGTAGGTTGAAGACTCGCTCCAAGGATACAACATACTATCGGTGCTAGGAATGTCGTTCCAGTCGGGGTTAGAACTACCGACATTCGCGTACAGCCGTTGGAATACTTCTGGTTTGGCAGTCGCGGCAATGGCGCTGGCGATCTCCTGCTGCGAAGGCCAGATCTCGTTCAGGTACACCGGATTGCCGTTTTCGTCCTTGCCAAGCGGTTCATTCAGCAGGTCAATATCGGTGGTTCCGGCGAGGGCATACGCTACAACCAGCGGCGGCGAGGCCAGATAATTGGCCTTGACCAACGGATTGATGCGTCCCTCGAAGTTACGGTTGCCACTCAAAACGGCGGAGGCCACAATATTGCTATCGCTCACAGCTTGCGCGACACGGGCGGGCAGCGGCCCACTGTTGCCGATACACGTTGTGCAGCCGTAGCCAACGACATTGAAGCCCAACTGCTCAAGATCGTTTAGCAATCCGGCATCCTTGAGGTACTCGGTCACGACTCGCGAACCGGGAGCCATGCTGGTCTTGACATAGGCCGGAACCTTCATACCGCGTGCGACAGCCTTGCGCGCTAACAATCCCGCGCCAAGCATCACCGATGGATTAGACGTATTGGTGCAGCTTGTGATCGCCGCAATAACGACTGCGCCATGATGGATCTCGATCTTTTCGCCGTCTTCGGTAGTAACGGTGCCAAACTTTTCCAGCGCATCGCCCTCAAGGGCAAAGCCACGATTCGCCGTCGATTCATGCAGTGAGGCGTTAAAGGCAGTCTTCATATCCGCCAAACGCACGCGATCTTGTGGACGCTTTGGCCCCGCCATACTTGGCTCGACACTGCCCAGATCCAATTCGAGCGTATCGGTGAATTCCGGGTCGGGCGTGTCATCGGTGCGGAATAGATTTTGCAACTTGGCGTAGCGCTCAACGAGTGTGATCTCTGCTGCCGTGCGACCAGTGCGGCGCAGATAATCGAGCGTTTCAGTATCGATGGGGAAAAAGCCCATCGTTGCGCCATATTCGGGCGACATATTGGCAATGGTGGCGCGATCCGGCAGGGACATCTGGCTCAGGCCGCTGCCGTAGAACTCGACGAACTTATCGACGACCCCCTTCTTACGCAGCATTTGGGTCACGATGAGCGCCAGATCAGTAGCGGTTGCGCCTTCGGGCAAGCGGCCTGTCAGCTTCATGCCGACCACTTGCGGAGTCAGAATGTAGATCGGCTGACCAAGCATCACGGCTTCGGCTTCGATTCCGCCTACGCCCCAACCCACTACACCTAGCCCATTGATCATCGTCGTATGCGAATCCGTCCCGACAAGGCTATCTGGCAGCGCGACGATCCCGTCTTCTTCGGGGCGAGTCAGTACGCCCTTCGCTAGATATTCGAGGTTTACCTGATGCACAATGCCGATTTCGGGCGGCACCACGCGGAAGTTCTCGAAAGCGTTCTGACCCCAGCGCATGAACTCGTAGCGCTCCCGGTTGCGCTCCATATCCATCGCAGAATTGATGCGCAGTGCGTCGGCTGTGCCAAACGCATCGACCTGCACCGAGTGGTCAATCACTAGATCCACCGGGATCAACGGCTGGATCTTCTTGAGATCGCCGTCAAGATCCTGCATTGCGTCACGCATCACAGCGAGATCGACCAGACAGGCCACCCCGGTAAAGTCCTGCAAGATCACGCGGGCGGGCTTGAACGGCACTTCGCGCTGGATAGGCGCTTTGGCGTTCCACTGCGCGAGATTGGTCACATCATCGTCGGTGATCTCGAAGCTGTTGGCCTCGCGTAGTACCGATTCGAGCAAGACACGGATGGAAAACGGCAGCCGCGCAATATTCGCGATCCCCATTTCTTCTAGCCGCGACAGACGATAGTAGTAGGCTTCGCCGCTGCCCGTGTCGAAGGTGGCACGCGCACCGAAGCTGTTCTTGGTTCTCTTGATTGCCATTATGTTGCCTCATATTTATTTAACTAGATGCAGATAGCCTGTTCCTTTTCGGGGCGGAAAAGGATGCAGAGCGACTCTTGATGAAGGTTCAAAGATTCAAATTTAGATTAACGCCATTATCCCGAAAACACCACATCGATTAGCACAGTTAAGGTGTAACGTGTGTCATGTAGGGACAACGCAGGCGTTGTCCGCTAAATAGGCCTGCGGACAGGGCAAGCCCTGTCCCTACATCCGCGTGGCAGCAAACAGGATACGGCGAAACGGATAAAACGCTGGACTGCCTGACCAATGTTCGTGTAGGCGTTCGCGATAGCGATCCATGAACGGCGTATGCAGTGCTTGGGGCAATCGCTCAAAATAGGGAACAAGCGTGGTGCCACGTGTCCAGTTGGCGACGGCATCGGCATCTTCTAACACATGCGGATAGACCTTCTCGAAAACGGTTAATTCCCGCCCGCCGTGCGCGTAAAGCAGTTCAGCGTATTGATCCACTGGCAGCACAGGAAAGGTGCGCGTCCAGCCAGCTAGCGCTGTGCGATATGGCTCCTCAGAAGCGATCTCACTGATGACTGAATGGGTGAAGTAATTATGATTGGAAGGTAGCTGGACGATCAGTTGACCACCCGGACGCACCAACGATAGCAACTGAGGGATTAGTACCTCATGATTCTCCACCCACTGAATCGCTGCGTTGGAGAACACGAGATCCCATTGGCCTGTAACGGCTTCGATGCTGCCCGCTTCAAAACGCAAACTGGGACGCATAAAAGCAGCCGCCCGCGCCAGCATCTCTGATGAATTGTCGATGCCTGTTACATCGCTGTTGGGCAGCATCTCCGCCAACCGCGCTGTCAGTTCGCCTGTACCGCAGCCGAGATCGATAACTTGCAAGCCATCACGCACTTCAACAAGTTTTATGAGATCCTCAAAAGGGGCGGCGCGTTCTTTCTCAAACAAATGATATACATCAGGATGCCAAGGCATGACCTACCTCCAAGTCATCGATATCGTTACGAAATTCATTGCATATCAACATCATAGGCGATTTTGTGATATTCTTCAAACTGATAATTTCCATTGAATTGATAGATATTTTCTATAAATGACTTTAGATTTACACAAGCTGCGGATTTTCGTCACGATTGCGCGGCTGATGAGCTTTACCCGCGCAGCAGAACGGCTGCACATGACGCAACCAACGGTTTCACAACAGCTTGCTATCCTCGAATCCTCGTTAGGCACAGCTTTGATCGAACGGGATACGCGGCATTTGCGCCTGACTCCGGCGGGCGAAGCGCTGCTGCCTCATGCGGAAAAACTGTTGATCTTGGCAGTCGAAGCCGCCGAAGCCGCCCGCGCCGCTGCCGGATTGGCAGATCGCACGCTGCGGTTAGGGGTTGGGCATACGCTGGCGACCTATCTGCTGCCCGATGTACTGCGGCGGTATCGCACTCACTATCCGCAAGATGTGGTACGGCTGACAGTAGGGAATACAGCGGAACTGCTGCAACTGGTCGCCTCGGATGCGATCCACATGGCGCTGGTGGGATCGCCTGCCGAACATAACGATATACAGGTTACGCCCTTCATGCGTGACCGTCTCATGGTCATTGTTGCTCCTGACGATGGTTGGGCTACCCGATCCGAAGTGCAACTTGAGGAGTTGCGGGAGCGTGTCCTATTAACCCGCGAACCCGGATCGGCACTGCACGCCAGCGTTGAACGACTGCTCGGCGCAGAAACATTCAACGGCGATAATATTATTGTGTTGGGCGAAACGGAAGGGATTAAGCGCAGTGTTGAAGCCGGACTCGGTGTGGCGCTCATTCAGGGGATTGCCATTCAGCGCGAAATAGCGGCGGGTAATTTATGTGCGTTGTCTTTACGTGGCGGTGACGACAGCCGTACCTATTTGGTCGCCCAACGGCAGCGGCGCGAATTGCCTACTGCTGCTGAAAAATTAGTAACGCTGCTCAACGATCTAGCGTAATGCGAGGTCATTTACAAAGTTCATAAAAACGCAATGTTGGCGTAACGTGGATCGTAATGTTCAACCGCTAATATAGTCTTCATGTGGTCGATACAAACAACAACGACTTACCACTGAAGCTCATTACACACACATCGTTGCTTCACTGATACACCATCGTCACTCATCACACTCTCGTTGCTACACCATCCTAGCCAGATCACATGGACTTATCAAGTCTCACATCGCTGCAAAAACCGGACAATTAGTCCGGTTTTTGTTTACCTATCGAGCGTCACTGAATTCCCTCTTTGCTGATTGCGATATATGCTTATCATCAGCACTAACGGCTATCGGCAAAAGAGATGATGAGATGATGGCTTCTCAGCGAGCTTCGGGGTGTGTTTTCGGTATGGCATTTGGGGATGCACTTGGGGCAGATACCGAGTTTTTCACGGTAGCGGAAATCCTGCGAAAGTACCCACCTAACGGGCCACGCGAACTTTACGGCAATCCTGCTCGCGTAACCGACGATACGCAGATGGCAATTGCCGTTGGTCGAGCATTACTGCAAGCGCAACAACCCTACACTTTTGCAACGCTGTATCCGCCGCTGCGCGAAGAATTCATCCGATGGTTGAACAGTACCGATAATAACCGCGCACCGGGTAACACCTGTTTGGATGCCTGTTACAACCTCGAAGACGGTCTGCCGTGGGAAAAAGCGACGGTACTGGGATCGAAGGGGTGCGGAGCCAATATGCGAGTCGCGCCTGTGGGACTCCTCGCCGTAGATGCGCCGACTCGTGCGGCCATTGCCCAATTTCAGGCCGCGCTAACACACGGTCATCCAACGGCACTTGCTGCCGCTGATCTCACGGCAAAGGCGGTTGCCGATCTCGCGGCAGGTGATGATCCCGCTACTTTGCCTGCACGTCTGCGAGCTTACGCACAAGCACAACGCACGATCTGGCACAATGACTGGCTCGGTTCACTCTGGCAACGCCCGTATATTAGCTCGGCTGAAATATTTATTGCACAAGGCTGGGACGAATGTTTAGGCGTGTTGGATCGGTTGGATGCAGCGCTTATTACCCCAGATCGTACCAGCGATCCATGCCGTGCGACGGGCGCGGGATGGATCGCAGAAGAAGCCTTTGCGACAGGGTTATTGTGTTTTCTGCTCTATCCTGATGAACCTATTGCCGCGATCCGCCGCGCTGTCGTGACTTCTGGAGACTCCGACTCTATCGCCTGTTTGACTGGCGCATTTGCTGGGGCGTATCACGGGTTGGCGAGTTGGCCTGCGGATTGGGTAGCACGTATCGAATATCACGATGAACTTGCTGCCATGGGCAAAGCGTGGGATCGCTGATTTACAGCAATCCTGCACGCTTGACCAATATTACCAAGGTATTGTCGCTTCGCCCTCGAAAAATCCACCAGTGGGGCCGTCACTCGGCAGCGTGGCAAATTTGACAGGCAGTACCGCGCCCTGTTGAACCGTAAGAAAGCCCGAATGATTGTTCAAATCGGTGGCGACATAGCCGGGGCTGACAGCATTGATCTTAATGTTGGAGTCACGCAGTTCATTGGCGAAAAACACCGTGATCGCGTTGACCGTTGTTTTCGATGAACAATAGGCTAACAGGGGCGGCATCTTGGAATACGTGGAGTTCGGGTCGCTCATCAATCCTAAAGATCCCAGAGGACTGGACACGTTGACAATTCGGCCTGCTTCTGAGCGCTTCAACAAGGGTAGCATCGCTCTGGTAACGGCAAATAACCCGAACACATTGGTTTCGTAAGTATCCCGCAGCACAGTAACATCAAGCTGGCTGGGCGGTACACGACCTGCATTGATAGAAATCGCCGCGTTATTGATCAGAATATCAAGCTTCCCGTAGGTTTTTTCAATCGTGGCTGCCGCTATATCAATCGTTTTCTGATCGGTCACATCAAGCTGAATGAATTTTGCATCAATCCCTTCTACACACAGGGCTTGTGTAGCCTCTTCGCCGCGTTTTTGATCCCGCGCACCGACCAACACCACAATCCCTTGTGTGCCAAGTTGCCGCGCAATCTCAAGGCCGATCCCTTTGTTTGCACCCGTAATCAACGCCACTTTTGCCATGTTTTCTGTCCCCTCAGTCATGCTCGTAGTCTCCCACTAATGCTTGCCGCCTTTTGTACAAGGCTCTATGATTACACTGTAAACATTATAGATGATGATGTATTCATTGTCAACATTGTTTATTTTGGAAACATTATAGTCACTGACAACATGCTATAAAAGGATGCTGACATGGATCGTGAAAAATCTAAGCCATACCATCATGGGGATTTACGCAATACCCTGATACAGGCTGGGTTGGAAATGCTGTCAGAAGGGGGCGCGGCGGCGCTCGATCTGCGGAAAATTGCGCGGAAAGTGGGTGTTAGCCATTCTGCGCCCTATCGCCATTTTGCCGATAAGCAGGCACTTCTGGCGGCGATCAACGAAGAAGGGTTTTTGCGGTTGGCAGAACGGATCGAGGCTGCCCTCAAAGAAGCCCCGAATGATCCGCTGGAACAATTACAGGCGATTGCGACGACCTATATGCAGTTCGCGGTAGACAATCCTTGGTTGATGCGTGAAATGTTTAGCGGCTTGACGATTGATCGCGAATCGTTTCCGAGCCTGTACAATGCCTCCAAAGCGGTTTATCACTATTATGTACAGGTGGTAGAACTAGGTCAGCAGCAAGGCAGCATTATCGAGGGCGATGCAAGAGCTTTGGCGGGTGTCCTGAAATCGCTGCTGCATGGAGTCGCTATGCTGACGATTGAGAACCAGATGCCCCCCTTTTCGGATGGACCCGATGGCCCTAGCCAATTGATGCGCTACAGCGTACAAATGCTATATCAGGGATTGGGACGGAAGTAGACACGTAGCGATCAATTTGGCACAGCCGAGGAAACATAGGATTGAAACACTATGGGCATATTTTGTATCAAGCAGTCCTTATTAAACTGGGTAAACTCCACCTAAAAACTGAGTTGCCCAAATTTAGTCCAAATAGATATCGTCAGTGAAACTCAAGAGGACAGATTTTAACAGTCCCAGCATTTCCTTCGAGGAGGGTCTCCCTGTGGGTTTTAGGAAGCAGTCCAAGATGCGTTCAATTATGTGTTCGTAGTGTCGCACTTCAGGGGGAAGAACGCCATACCAAACTTTGAGGGTATTAAGCTTAGTGTCCAGACTGCTTCTTTCAAGACGCACCTCCCTGAGTTGCAAGACATAGAAGATATGGCTCATGTTAACTACGTGTGCAAAATGGGTAAACTCAGGGAAAGGGAAGAGCA
>JBDTVG010000193.1:0-17101 GCA_040007395.1 Chloroflexota bacterium | reverse complement strand
ACTATAAAATATGCCCTCAACAACAATAGCTTATTTCTTTACAGTGACTTTGGCTGTACCATTTTGGCTTTTATGATATTGTGCCCTACCGCGATGTATCAGCTTCTTTGAAACAGGTTAGTTGTTTTCTCGAACTCAAGCTATCGGAGTAGGGGGAACGCAGTGAAATCATCCTCATCCCCGCCCTCTCCACTCCGACTAGGGATAAGGAAAGCCGCTACAGTTTCAGCCGCTTGAAAATCGATTCGGGGATATTCGTGATCAATAGCATAATGGGTCGCCAGAAAAAGGGAACATATAGCACGTCCTGCCCCTTTTTCATGGCGCGATAGATGCTCTGACCCACGCTGGCGGGATCAGCATACAGGGGATTTTTCTTGATCGCGGCGGTCATGGGCGTATCGACGAAACCGGGCTTGACCGTTAGCACCGCTACGCCGACTTTGGCGAGACGGCTGCGTAAGCCTTGCAGGAAGGCATTCAATCCCGCTTTTGCTGTGCCATAGACATAATTGCTCATCCGACCCCGATCCCCGGCTACCGAACTGATCACGGCAATGCAGCCCCGCCGCTGCTGTTCAAAGACATTGGCGGCAATGGTCAACAGCGACACCACACTGATAAAGTTCGTATTGAGTTCTTGCAAGGTTAGCGCGACATCTTTCTGGCTCGCTTGTTGGTCGCCAAGCGTACCATGCGCGATCAGCAGCATATCCAACGTGCCAAAGGCTGCCCATGCGGTATCGAACAATTCCTGATGGCGGCTGAGATCGGTTAGATCCAGCACGAACGTTTCAACCCGCTTCGCGCCGCGCACTTTCAGATCGTCCGCCACCACCGCCAATCTATCGGCGCTGCGAGCGACGAGGTACAGATCCGCGCCGTCAGCGGCGAAACATTTGGCGGTTTCATGGGCAATGGCGGAGGTCGCGCCGATGATCATCACATTCATTTGCTGCTCGTTTCAAGGCCATTATGTACGCCGTTCGCGGTCACACGCCGCCAAAAACTCGACGAAAAGTTCGGGTCGATATATTGCGCGAAGTCCTGCCAGTTGGGGTAGAACGTCTGGAAGCTCTCGGCGGACATGTGAGCATCTTTGGCGGGGTAAACTGCACCACCACTATCGCGCACGATCTTATCCAGCTTGTCGAGAAAGCGGAGAGTGCGCTGCCCTCGATAAGAAAAGTCAAGCGCCAGTGTGATACCGGGTCGGGGAAATGATAGCATCCCCGGCGATTTGATGTCGCCAAACTTCTTGAAAACGTTGACGAATGACCCCTCACCCGCCCGCCGGATCTCGCTCAAGATCTGAGTGATTGCCCGATAATTGTCACTCGTAGCGACGACACATTGATATTGCAAGAAACCTTGTTTGCCGTAGCCGCGATTCCAGTCCATGATGAAATCGAGCGGATAGAAAAACGGCTCATACGATTCTAGGAATTGTCGCGATTTGGCAAACTGCGAACGGTAAACCATTTCATTCAACAGTCGAACAGTGACGGTGTTGAGTAGAAATGACGGAATATCGATGGGCAGCCGCAGCTTGAACTTAGGCTTGAGTTTGTGTGACCCTGCTTGTTCCGCAGTGGCATGGTTGCCACGAAAGAAGATCCCCCGCCCCATCTTTTTGCCGCCGCTGAGACAATCCAGCCAAGATACCGTGTATTCGTAGTCGTGTTCCGAGTCCGCCGTGAGTTCCCAGAATTCATCCAGCGAGTCGAAGCGAATACGTTCCTCAACGATAAACGGCGACTCAATCTTTTTGAGCCGGAACTCCACCCATAGGATCAACCCTGTCAGCCCCAGACCGCCAATCGTGGCGTTGAACATCTCACTATTGTCATCCGGCGAACAGATCAAGCGCTCACCGTTCGAGCGCAGCAGTTCAAACTGAGTCACATGGCAACCAAAAGTCCCAGCGGCATGGTGGTTCTTGCCGTGAATATCGTTGGCAACGGCTCCGGCGACAGACACATATTTTGTCCCCGGCGTAACGGGTAAAAACCAGCCACGCGGCACAATAAGATCGAGAACTTCTGCCAGCGAGACACCCGCTTCACAGCGCAATATCCCATTGGCAGTATCAAAGGCAATGAAGCGCCGCATCAAGCTCGCGTCTAGTAAAATGCCACCATTGTTCAAGCAGCTATCGCCGTAACTACGCCCATAGCCAAAGGGCAATATGGATTGCTCAAAAGCGCTTAGGTCGGGCAGTTCGCCACGCCAGTATAACGGCTCGACTTGGCTGTTCTGAACCTTGGGATAGCGACCCCATGATTGGTAGCGTTTGGTGTTTTTGATTGGCTGTGGCACGACTTCTCTCAGAATAGGGTTACTCGCAATCTCGGATAACGATGGATAGCTACTATAGTATCAGCAAATCGCGAATTTAGTTTTTGCGTGCAGCAACCCTCACCTGACCCCTCTCCCATAGGCGAGAGATCAAAAGGCAATTTGCAAAGTCCCTCTCTACACAGTGGAGAGGGATTTAGGGTGAGGATAGCATAGCGCTACTAGTCGATTGGAACCGCACGTTCCAGCACTTCGCCCGCTTCACCGACAGTGTGAATTTTCAGGAAGTTGGTATGCCCGCCTGCGCCAAAGGGTATCCCGGCGATAATAATCAACAGATCACCGTATTCGACCAACCGCGACTCATAAGCTGCTTGCACGATCTTCTGGATCATCTCGTCAATTGTCTCGAACTCTGGCACCATAATCGGCAGCACGCCCCAAACCAGCGCCATGCGGCGGTACGTATCCTCGTTGGGGGTCACGCATAGGATCGGGGTCATCGGGCGCGAACGAGCGACCTGTCGCGATGTGTAGCCTGTCCAGCTTGCCGTAACGATCAGCTTGGCATTGAGTTCCTCGGCAATCTGGCTAGCAGAAGCACTCATTGCGTCGGATACCAGTTCGATACCCTTCAAGTCGAACAAACGCTGACCGGGACCCTGCCGCAGATCGACCTTGAGATGTGCCTCGGCAATCGTGGCGATGGTTGCCATCGTCTCGACAGCCAGCACCGGGTACTTGCCCGAAGCGGTTTCGCCGGAAAGCATGACTGCATCTGTGCCATCAAAGATCGCGTTTGCCACGTCGCTAGCCTCTGCACGAGTCGGGCGCGGGTTAACGATCATCGAGTTGAGCATTTGTGTCGCGGTGATAACGGGCTTGCCTACCGCATTGCAGCGGCGAATGATCTCTTTTTGGTGGATCGGTACGGCTTCGGCAGGCGTTTCGACACCGAGATCGCCGCGTGCGACCATGATGCCGTCGGAAGCCTCGATAATGTCGTCAATGGCATCAATCGCTTCGCGCTTCTCGATCTTGGCGATCAAGGCTGCCTCGCCTTCAAGATGGCGGCACAGCCAGTGCAATTCGCGCATATCATTGCCACTGCGGACAAATGACATGGCAATATAATCGACCCGTTGTTGTAGGGCAAACTCAACATCGACACGATCTTTGTCCGTGATAGCGGAGAGCGTCAGATGAGCTTCGGGCGCGCTGATACCCTTGCGCGAACTAAGCGGCCCACCGACCACCACTTCGCACAACAGATCGTCCAACTGCTTGCTGATCACTTTAAATTCGAGTGCGCCATCGTCGAGCAGCAAACGGTGTCCCGACTTCACGTCCTTGATAAATTCGGGGTGGGGCAGGGGAAACACCATATTGGTGCCATCGACATTGCGCGTCGTCAGGGTGAGGCGGTCACCGGGGTTGAGCGTGACTGGCTCATTGGCGATCTTGCCAAGCCGGATCTTTGGCCCTTGCAAGTCACCAAGAATGGCGACAATCGCTTCCTCTTCGGCGGCGACACGGCGGATCGTGGCGATGTTGGTGGCGTGGGTGTCGTGTTCGCCGTGACTAAAGTTGATACGCGCTACGTCCATCCCGGCTCGAATCATCTCACGGATTGTCTGTTCATCCGACGAAGCCGGACCGATGGTACACACGATCTTTGTTCGTTTAACATCAAATTTTCTAACCAATGACGATCCCCTTAGTGTAATGGTCGTAGTTAACGGGATAAATTGGAAAAGGCATCCCAGCCAGCATAGACCGCCGATTCGCCCAATTCTTCTTCGATCCGCAAGAGTTGATTATACTTCGCAACGCGGTCAGATCGAGCAGGTGCGCCCGTTTTGATCTGTCCAGCGTTGAGGCCAACCACCAGATCGGCAATGGTGTTGTCTTCGGATTCGCCGCTGCGATGGCTGACCACGACACTCCAGCCAGCCCGCATACTCATCTGCGTAGCGGCGATGGCCTCAGTCAGTGACCCGATCTGATTCACCTTGCACAGCAGACTATTCGCGGCTTTTTCGTGGATAGCCTTTTGGATACGCTCGACGTTGGTCACGAGCAAGTCATCGCCGACCAACTGTACCTTGCTGCCGATCCGTTCGGTGAGCATTGTCCAGTGCGTCCAATCGTCCTCAGCAAGGCCATCTTCCAGCGAGATGATGGGGTATTTTTCGACCCAACCCGCCCAGAACTCGACCATTTCTTCCGGCGAAAGGCTGCGATCTTCCAGCGTCAAAACATACTTACCGTCGTGGTAAAATTCGCTAGAGGCTGGGTCAAGTGCCAACATGATCTGGTCGCCTGTGGTATAGCCCGCCATCTGAATGGCGTCGAGAATGTACTCAATGGCTTCCTCATTATACTTGAGGTTACTCGGTGCGAAACCGCCTTCATCCCCGACTGTCGTGGCCTTACCCTTATCGTGCAGAACTTTTTTGAGGCTCTGATAGATCTCGACACCCCAGCGCAGCCCTTCGCTAAAGCTCTCCGCACCAACGGGCATCACCATAAATTCTTGAAAGTCGGTACTTTTTTCAGCGTGCTTGCCACCGTTCATGATATTCATCATCGGTACGGGCAGCACATGGGCATACACGCCACCGAAGTATTTGTACAGTGGCATATTCAGGCTGACGGCGGCAGCCTTTGAGACTGCCAGCGATACCGCAAGAATAGCATTCGCGCCGAGATTCGACTTGGTAGGCGTACCGTCCAGTTCGATCATCGTTTCGTCGATACCCGTTTGATCCAGCGCATCCATGCCGATCACGGCTTCAGCGATCACTTCGTTGACCGCCTGTACTGCCTTGAGTACACCCTTGCCACCATACCGCTTTTTGTCGTTGTCGCGCAGTTCAAGCGCTTCGTGCTGGCCTGTGCTAGCGCCACTGGGGACAATTGCCCGCCCCACCGCGCCATCTAGCAACTGCACTTCGACCTCGACGGTTGGGTTGCCCCGCGAATCCAGAACCTCACGTCCAATGATAGAGTCGATAACTAACATCGTTTTTACCTTTATAGCAGATTAGCTAATGATAGAATAATCAACTTGCAATGAGATTGCGACTGATAAGAGCCTATCGCAATTGTCAACTTGGTGAACTGACCTAAAATCCATTTTCCTGCTATCCGTTGACGAGTTCAAATTCCGCCATGACTGGATAGTGATCGGAAGCAAGATGTACCTCTGACGAGTCGGTGACTACGGCACAATGCTGGAGCAAAGGCCGCATTATTGAATTGGCGAATATATAGTCAAGTCGAACTTTCGGTGAACGGGTTGGGATCGTGAACCCATCATCTTGTGGATGCAGGTCGCGATAGCAATCCGTAAAGCCAACCTTCAAAATGTTACTAATGGCAGTGCGATAGATTTTCCCACGTTGCAGCCAATACATCAACCGCATGATAAACGGCGCACCGTTAGTCATAACGCGATCCATCGGCGCAATTGAATTAAAATCTCCCGCGATAAGACATGGCTCTGCTGTATACTGTGCCGCGTGTTTCCGCAAATTACTCAACTGCCGATTGCGCCACCCTTCCAGAAATGAACCCGGAAAAGGTATCGGATGCACGCCAAATATGTGCAACAAGCGCCCCGATGGCAAAGTGACTGCCGCCTCAAGCACAGTATCGCGTATACGCGGAAACGAACGATAGCTATATTTTTCCACGATTGGATACCTACTCATTAGCGCGATGTCACTGGCGATAAACAGGTGCATATTCAAGTTTTGAGCGAAACTTTCAACAATTTCTATTTGCTCAACCTCTTGTAAAACCACAACGTCGGCTTCTGCTTTTTGCAGAACACTGAGAAGCAGCGCTTCACGGTCTTTGCCACCATGCAGGATGTTATAGGTTAGCAGTCTGAAATTCATCTGCATCGCTCATCTTGCCAGAGTGGTAACATACTGCCTTAAACGCCCATATCAGCGAACAGGCGCGTCCAATCCAAATTCGCGTCCAGAATTTCCTTGAAGCTGTTAAGCTTTTCCGGTTGGCTCAGGCGTGTCTTGCCAAAGACCTTCTCTACAGCTTCGACTGTTTCCATCGTGTTGCCTGGAACGAGTAACACGGCGACTCCCAATTCCTCAGCACGCTTGACGATGGTTGAACTGGGTTGCAGGTTGCCTGTCAAGATAAGCGCAGTCGTTGAGGTTTCGAGCGCGGCAGCTTGAAGATCGGCGCGATCTCCACCCGTGATGACGGCCTTGTTGAGCGAACGGCGGAAACGTGGCAAGGCGGTTTCAGCGCTCATTGCACCGACGGTTAGGTTCTCGATCAATGCCTCGGCGCGATCCGCACCCGTCAGCACTTTGGCCTTCAACGTTTCGATCAGTTCGCCCACACTCATCGCCATCAATTGGCGGTTGTGTGGCAATACACCGTAGATTTTCACGCCGCGCCGTTCGAGATAAGGCACGACTTCGTTCTTGATCTGATCCATTGCTTCGGCAGGGACACTGTTAATGACTGTGCCTAACAGGTGCTTTTCCATGCGAAATTGCAGCGCCAAAATGTCATCGATAAGCATCAGGCCATTGCGATAACGCACGACACCGAGGGTCGGCGTATCTAACGTTTCGGCAAGGCTAACGCTGCTTAGGCCGATGGCATAGCCTTCGCGCATACTTGAGCCGCCTTCTACCAACAATACGTCTTTATCGCGTCCGGCTTTCTCATAGGCCACTTTAATCTCTCCGGCAAAGTCGCGCTGTTCCTTGCCCTCGATCAACTGTTCAAACAGCGTTTCGTCAATAATGACGGTAGACAGATCGCGAATGGGAGTATCCAGACCGAGAACGCGCCCAACAAAAGCGGAGTCCTCATCGACCAATTTACCTTCGACCATATAGGGCTGTGTACTGATCGGCTTGAGATAGCCAACTTTGAGACCCTTCTCTTGCAGTTTGAGGCCAATGCCCAACGCTAACGCGGTTTTGCCAGAGAAGGTGACGACGGCGGTAACCAAAAGTGTTTTCATAACAGTGTTGACCCCTTACGCGGCAGCAGGCAGCAGTAGAATGGCTGCCGCCGCCAATAATGCCGCAAATTATTTATCGGACAAAACGAGTCGCATATCTAGCGCCAGCGCCCCACGACCCTCTTCGTAGACCATGAGCGGATTAATATCCAGTTCGAGGATGTTCGGGAAATCCGTAACCAGCTGGCTGATCCGCAGCAGCACATCGACAATCGCTGCTTTATCGAGTGGATTTTGTCCGCGCACTCCGTCGATCAGTGCGTGTGAACGGATTTCGCCTAACATCTGCTCGGCATTGAGCCGATCAAACGGCGCGACCCGGAATGTCACGTCTTTGAGCGCCTCGACGTAGATTCCGCCTAGCCCAAACGTGACCAACGGCCCAAACTGCGGATCGCGGTTCATGCCGATTAGGATCTCGGTGCCTTTGGGAGCCTGTTCCTGAACGATGCAGCCCCAGATCACCGCATCTGGCACATAGCGCTGCGCCCGATACACGATCAAGTCGAAGGCATCGCGGACATCGGCTGCATTCTGGAGTCCGACACGCACGCCGCCGACATCGGTTTTGTGCAGAATATCGGGGCTGGCAATCTTGAGCACAACAGGGTAGCTCATCTGGTCAGCCGCCGCGACAGCTTCATCGGCGGTGGCTGCCAGTTGGCTGCCGGGTAGCCGGACATTGTAAGCCTTGAGTACCTCGCGGCTTTCCGTTTCCCCAATAGTGACCCGCCCATCTTCGCGAACCTTTTTGAACAGCGTGCGTACTGCCTCAGTATTGGCTTCAAAATGCTCGATCTTAGCGTCGGGCTGTTCGCGCAGGTGACGATAGTCGCGCATGGCGGCGAATGCACCAGCTGCCCGTTCTGGGAAGGGAAAGTTAGGCACGCCGTACCCCGCCAGAATATCAATGGCTTCGTTGGCGCGGAACTCGCCCATGAAGCAGCCGAGAATCGGCTTAGTCGTCTTTTGGGAGATTGCCCCAACCGCATGAGCCGTCGCGCCGATCTCGGTCATGGCTTGCGGCGTAACGATGACGATCATGCCGTCCACATTGGGATCGTTGATCGTTTTGTCCAGCGCGAAACGATAGCGATCCGCCAGCGCGTCACCGAGTACATCTACTGGATTGGCGGCACTGGCTGAGTCGGGCAGGAATTCCTGCAAGGCGAGAGTCGTGGCGGGTTCCAGCCGCGATAGCGACAGTCCGGCGCGTTCCAGCGCGTCAGTACACAGAATACCCGGCCCTCCTGCATTAGTCACAATGGCGATCCGTTCGCCCGCCAGCAAAGGCTGGTAAGCAAAGCCTAGGGCGTAATCGAATAGATCTTCCAGTGACTCAGCGCGTAAAACACCTGATTGCCGGAAGGCGGCGGCATAGGCTTGTTCGGAGCCAGCCAACGATCCGGTATGGCTGGATACAGCCCGCGATCCGGCTGCCGTGACACCACTTTTGACGATAATGATCGGCTTCTCGCGGCTGACCTCACGGGCGACCTGCATAAACTTCTGACCGCTGGGCAAGCCTTCGCTGTATGACAAGATCACTTTGGTGTGCGGGTCGTCTTTCCAAGCCTGCATCAAATCGATCTCAGAAATATCGGCTTTATTGCCCAAGCTGACAAATTTGCTGAACCCGATCCGCTTTCCAGCGAGACTCCAATCCAGAATAGCCGTGCCTAATGCGCCCGACTGCGACATAAAGGCAATGGGGCCTTGTGGCGGAGTCCCAGCGGCGAAGGTCACGTTCATCGGCGTAAAGGTGTCGATCACGCCGAGGCAGTTTGGGCCAATCAGCCGAATGTTATAGTGCTTGGCGAGGGCAATAATCTCAGCTTCGCGGTTCACGCCTTCCATGCCAGCTTCGCGGAATCCGGCGCTAATCACGACAACCGACGGGACACCCTTTTCGCCGCAGTCGCGGATCGAATCGGGAACATAAGCATAGGGGATGACAACGACCACCAGTTCGGGAACTTCTGGCACGGCGCTGACGCTGGGATAGGCTTGCAAACCGAGGATCATCCCTCCTTTAGGATTGATCGGGTACAGTTTGCCGGGATAATGGCTATCCAGCGCATTCTTCAAAACGATGTGACCTAGTTTGTCGGGACTGGCGCTGGCTCCGACAATTGCCACTGATTTAGGTTGAAAGAAAGTCTCTAACAAATTACCTTCCTGTTCGTGACGCCGAGCGCTCGACCAGCGCTGACTGTAAGACTTCTGGCATAGGACACGAGCCTTGTGCATTCGTAAAAGCACGGATAATTACGGCTCTGGCAAGGGTTTCGCCCGTCGTGCCATGTGTCATGCCGCACTGCCACGCTGCTCGATCCTGCCCGACTTCGGTTAAGTGTGTCGTTAACGAGATCGGTTCGTCGTCTACCGCACTGCGGAGATACTCGATCTCGCTAGAAAATGGCGACATGACAAACGGGCTTTCCGCTAGCCGTTCGGGAGGCCAGCCCACCGCCCGGAGTGAATCCGTCAGCGCTTGTTCCGCCCATGTCAGGTAGACTGCGTTGTTGACATGCGCGTTCGAGTCCAGTTCGTAGCGCTGCACACGGCGCAAAGTCTGATGCAACAAGGGCTGCTCAACCGGAGTTGGATCAAGAACGCCAACGTCCGGCGGTTCGCTACCCTCAACCAAGATAAAAGCATCCGCGAATTCGGCTGGCAGGCGCTGCGGCTGCATGGTTTCGGTATTGATGAAGATCCAGTTGGCGCGTGCTTTGGCGATCCGTGTCCCGTCGGCGCGGTGTAGATCGTAGTCACGATTGGACTGCACCCGCCGAAAATCCGAAACCCATGTGGTAATCTCAAGCGCCTCGCCATAACGCACTGCCACGTCATAGTAGCGCACCGTCATTTTGCGGACGACCCACGCTCGTTTGGCTTCTTCATACCAGCGATAATCAAATCCATTGGCGGCGCTGGCCTGAGTCGCGGCTTCTTCAAAATAGTTTAGAAAAGCTGCCGGGCCAACCTGCCCGGTGACGTTCAGATCGTAGGAACGGACTTGGAAGGGCCAAGCATAAACTTTCGGCATAGCTTTACTGTTTATCCACAAACTGAGAGGCGCACAAATGAAGCCGTTGGCGATTATACCGCCGAGATGTTAAGACGCTATCAACTGATGACGATCATCAGTAATCACACATAGTAAATGTAATTGATTAGCGGCAAACTTGATTCACCTATTCGCGGGATAATTGAAACGCACCACAAGAAAAGTAATGAGCCAGACAAAGACAGCTAGGGGCCAACTGGGGCTAAGTACAATAGCAATTATCAAGAAAAAGGTTGCAGTGTCACGGGTTGTGTTATCCAAATGAGCGCCAACCAGTCTTGAAATATCAGACTTGCGAGGCAAATAAACGACTTCTACACGATCGCCTGTATGGAAGCGATTATAGTGTCGTGCGCTGATTTGTTGTTCTTGCTGGCGATCATAGAAACGCTGTAGCTTGTTTTGTGCAGAAAAGCGATAAGTTACGGAATAGCGTGTTCCACGACCCATATGTCGCACTTTGAGTGCTGTAACTTTGCCCCGCGTATGTTCTCCACGTGTATCCAGTAAAGAGGATTTACCCCACGCTCGCGCAGAACTCCAAGCGCAATAAATTGAAAGTATGCCAAGCGCAATTACTCCTAAAAGACTAGCTAAAAAAGATAATCCAGAAGAATCCATTAGTACAAGTAAGCTCCTACCCTATTTGCTAACCATCAATTCGAGAGCCAAACTTGCCATTAAGTTTAGCATTGAGTAGGTGGCTTATCCCGACAAAAACGTGACAAACTTCCACCAATCTTTGTCATCTAAGCAATGACCTCATTTTGCTATATTTGTCCTGAACATTCGACGAAATCCCTTGTCACGCCTAGCGGAATAGTGGATACTCGCATTATATAGGCATGGGCACGGTAGATTGTTTTATCTGGAGAAAATAATGAATCAAGATCAATGGACGGCGGTTGACGATTACTTTTCTGGGCTGTTTGTGCCGCCCGATCCTGTGTTGGATGCTGCCCTTCAAGCGCAGGCCGACGCTGGACTGCCGCATATCAATGTCGCGCCGACTCAGGGTAAGCTGCTTTATCTGCTGGCGCGTCTGCATGGCGTTCGCTCGATCCTCGAAATTGGTACGTTGGGTGGCTACAGCACGATCTGGTTGGCGCGTGCCTTACAGTCCGGCGGTCATCTGATCACGCTTGAGATCGATCCAGCTCATGCCGCCGTCGCTCAAGCGAATATTGATCGGGCGGGGTTAGCCGCAGCAGTCGAGGTGCGGCTTGGATCGGCGCATACAACGCTCCCGCAGCTTATCGAGTCTGGCGCTGGCCCGTTCGATCTAGTGTTCATTGATGCGGATAAGCCAAGTACACCCGAGTATCTGACATGGGCGCTCCAATTGACCAAACCGGGCAGCTTGATTATTATCGACAATGTCGTTCGTAAAGGTGCAGTGAGCGATCCCACCAGCACTGATGCAAACGTGCAAGGTATTCAAAAGGCGCTTGCCGCCCTTGCCAATAACCCGAATCTGACCACAACGGCGCTGCAAACAGTGGGAGTCAAAGGCTACGACGGTTTCGCTATCGCACTAGTAACGGCCTAAGGGAGGATGAATGAGCAATCTGATTAATCTGATTTATGCGAGTTCTGCTGTGAGCGAGATGCCCAATGATGACTTACTCCAACTACTCACCCAAGCACGCGAAAAAAATAGCCGCCTCGACATTACAGGAATGCTGCTGTATAAGGGTGGGAATTTTCTACAGGTCTTGGAAGGCGATAGGCAGGTAGTTGAGGATTTGTATCTCGTTATTGAAAAAGATCCGCGCCATCACCAGAGTGTGATTATCCTCAAGCGTCCAGTAACGGAACGCAGCTTTTCAGAATGGTCAATGGGGTTTCTCCAGTTGGATAACATTGATCCTGCCACTGTTCCGGGATATACGCCGTTTCTTAATTATTCTTTTAGTTCCGAGAAGTTTAAGGACGAAAATTTTGCGTATACGTTTCTGCGAGTTTTCAAGAAAAACTTGCGTTAGCGCCCAAATCGACGATAGCTTTCCTATTGGGATCGTAACAATATGAGTAGTGTGTAATGGACAATCTTTCTATTCTCACCGTGAGCATGGCAACGGCCTACGTACCCGCAAGTACTTTGCGCCAGAAAGCTCAAGATGTCCCCGCTGATGTTTCGCCGGAACTGCTACGCCAGATGATCGAAGAAATGTTCGTGTGCCTGTACAGTGCGGGTGGCGTAGGACTTGCTGCGCCACAGGTGGGAATCAGTTGGCGGCTATTTCTAGCGATGTCCCGAAATCCCAATGCCAAACCTTTTGTGCTCATCAATCCGAAATTCACGGATATGTCCGATGAAATCGTGGAAGGCCATGAGGGTTGCTTGAGCCTACCCGGTTACTATTCAACGAAAGTACCCCGATCCAAGGTGGTCAAAGTAGAAGCGCTCAACCAATTTTTGGAGCCAGTGCAGATCGAGGCTAGCGATTTTCTGGCGCGGGTGATTCAGCACGAATACGATCATCTTGACGGGACGCTGTATATTGACCGGATCAGACTGCCTGACGATCTTGAGGCAGTGGAACAGATTGCTATTGCACAGGCGCATCGCGTTGTCGATGAACTCTATACACGCTATCTGCCTGAAACAGTGCCGACCAGCGAATCGACACAATAAAGCACAATACACCCGCCGATATAGGCCAATTACGGCTGCGGTTGTGTCTCAAGCTCGAAGCCACGCGCCACTTGTTCGAGGAACCGTTCCGCCACATTGGGCGAACTAAAATCGCTGATAATCGTCGTGTTGCCCATTTTGCGGGCGATGCGTGTTGCCAGCATCCCGACGATATATTCGCGGCGGCGAAGATCCTTGCGCCGTTGCAGGTAATTCACCACGTCACGCCGATCATCTTCGCTGAGTTCGCCAATCTGCATATTGCTCGGTAAGGGATCAGTGCGCGAAATATGATGATAGGTGACGGTAAAATCCTCTTTGACATTTTCCAGTTTTAGCTGCTGCCGTTCACGAATCACGATGGTGCGGGCGGCGAGGTCGCCTAAGCGCTGAGTCTGTTTGGTGGCAAACAGCGCGACCAAGCCTATGCCGTAGAGTAAGGGTAGGAAGTCGAACAGGCGCAGCAAGTTACGAATCAACGCGCCGCTAGTGGTCAGAGGCAGGCCATCGGATTGTACAACACGCAGTCCGAACAACCGCTTGCCGGGAGTTTGCCCGTTCCACAAAAACTCAAAAAATAAGTGATAGAATGTAACAATGATGAACTCGATCCCGACCAGCGTGGCGATAGCCCAGCTACTCCCTCGAAAGCCTTGTGAGAGCGCCCGGAAGTAGAGATACGCCACGATTAGCCCAACCACGATCAGGATCAGGTAATCGACAATGGCTGCAATGCAGCGCGACCCAAAACCCGCGATCTCGGCATTGAGTTCAATGTTCTCCGGCGTGTCTATCGTCAGACTGTTTATATCTGAATACATTACAACATCCCATCCACTTCAAGATAACTACTTAGCCTAGTATAGTATCGATTCTAAAATCGAAAGCAGTAACGCACATTCCTTCACCCATACTACCTCTTACGTTGCCATCAAGTGTTACGAAGTTGAGTAATCGCTGACCTGCCTAAACTCGGCTCATAAAGTCAAGTTTTTGTTTTAAGAGTCAAATTTTTGTTTCATTTGGCGAAACCCAAAGGTTTTATGTGTATAATGACTGTATACAAGTAGCTTTTATACAGCATATACGCTGTATAAGGAGAGTAGATTGAAATGCGGCAAGTAATTGTCTATCCCGGTGAGGATGGTTATTTTGTGGCTGAATGCCCAAGTCTACCCGGTTGCATAAGTCAAGGTAAAACCGAAGCTGAAGCATTGGCTAACATCAAAGAAGCTATTGGCCTATACATTGAGGTGTTAGAGGAAGACGGCTTGCCCGTACCAGATGAATTACCATCTATAAAAGTAACAGAGGTATAGACCTTCTGCATATTATTGTCCTTAATGAAAACCTCTGTAATAAATTTTCTTGCTTACTGCAAATTTACCCCAAAACTAGTTTTCAAAAGTCACGATTTTGCCTTTTGCCCCATTATATTTACAGCCAGTATATTTTTGCGATGCGCCCTGTCTTGCTCAAAATCGGACTAGGGTTTAAGGTGTATAGTAGACGAGTGAGATTGCACCAAACTGCGAATGCAACGATCCGACAATGTAGCCATCCTATCAGGAACCATGATCGATGCTCGTTAACGATTTTATCAAATTTCGTGAAAAAGATTGGCAACGCCTTCAACTGCTCATCGATAAACGGCGTGGACGTAGCCCACTCACTGCCGATGAAGTACGCGAACTGGGGACTCTGTACCGTGCCGTGACCTCGGATTTGGCGTTGGCGCGGCGGGATTATCCCGGTCAGCGTGTGACGCAGTTCCTCAACCAATTGCTCACCCGCACGCACAGCTACATCTATCAGCAAGATGTGAGCGATCTACGGTCTGTAGTGCGCTATTTCACGCAAACGCTGCCGCGCACTTTTCGCAAAACGTGGGTGTTTACGCTCGTAGCCTTTCTACTGTTTATCATCCCCGGCATCGTGAGCTGCCGCCTGACCTATGTTACGCCCGAAGCTGGCGATCTATTTGGGTTGGCGGCACAGCGTGAGATTCTTGCTGAGAAGAAAATATGGACAGATATTCCCGTTAACCAGCGGCCTTATACCTCAGCCTTTATCATGACCAACAACATCCGCATCGCAATTTTGGTGTTCGGCGGCGGGATTAGCTTTGGGCTATTCGGTGTCTATTTGCTGGTTGTTAACGGACTGCTGATCGGTGGCGCGTTTGGCTTGGCAGCACACTATGGAATGGGTGAATCGCTATTACAATTTGTCTTCGGACACGGGGTGATCGAACTGAGCGTGATCTTTATCGCGGGTGGCGCAGGATTACAACTCGGTTGGGCGCTGCTGAACCCCGGCCCCTACTCACGCATCGATGCGCTAGGGTTGGCGGCGCGGCAGGCAGTCGTATTGGTAGTGGCGGCAGTGCCGCTGTTGATCATCGCTGGCACGATTGAGGGGTTCTTTTCACCGTCAACCGAAACACCGCTTGTGGCGCATATTGCCGTCGGGGTCTTATCTGGGGTGCTGCTGTATACCTACCTAATTTTGGCAGGTCGCCAAGCTGACTCCGAAAACGATCTAAGCGCCGAGTCGAACCAAGGATAGGCTAGCGGACGACTCGAAACACCACTTGATCGATGATCATTGCCAGAAAGAGCATCGCCAGATACATGGTAGTGTACTTGTAGGTGCGGCGGGCAGCGACTTTGGTGGTTTCGCGCAGCAATCGCACCGCCTCGAACAGCAGCCCTGCGCCGAGTAGGAACGCGACAATCGTGTAGAACAAGCCAAGCATACGGAATGGCAGGGGCAGCAGCGTCAAAACGACAAGCTGCGTAGAATACAGCAGAATTTGCACCCGTGTCACTTCGGGACCGCGTGCGACGGGCATCATCGGGACGTTGGCCTGTGCATAGTCTGAGTTGACCAGCAGCGCTAATGCCCAACTGTGCGGCGGAGTCCAGTAGAAGATAATCGCAAACAGCAAAAAGACCTGCACATCCAACCGACCATTGACCGCCGCCCAACCGACCAGCACGGGCATTGCGCCTGCCCCGCCACCGATTAGGATATTGACAACGGTATTGCGCTTGAGCAGGATCGTATAAACGACTACGTAGTATATTGCGCCAATGAGCGCCAGCGCCGCCGTTAACCAGTTAACCAACGTACCAAGAATTAGCATCGACCACGCTAGCAGCGCCAATCCGAACAGTAGGGCGTTAATCGGCGCAATACGTCCACTGGGGATCGGACGGGTGCGGGTGCGGGTCATCTTGCAGTCCATATCGCGGTCAATGTACTGGTTGAGCGCACTGGAACCCGCCGCCGCCATCGATCCACCCAGAATCGTGGCAGCCAAGACTAGCGGATTTAAGGCTTGACCTTGCGCCGCAATCACCATCGCCGTAACGGTGGTGAAGATCAGTAGCACCACAATATAAGGTTTGGTTAGTTCGAGATAGGCGCTGAAGATACTCCGACTCGTTTTGCTTTGCTTGTTGCGGGTCGGTTTGATTGTTGTTGTAACCATACGATAGCACTCACCGTTACCATAGTTGACCACGTTGCTGCTGCAAAAGTCACATGCAGCGATTGGGCAATGACGAACCAGATTTGATCATTAAGTAGGACGACGGCGGCTCCAATGGCGGCTTGCAGCACATAGATAATCAGCGCCGCTGCCAAAGACACCCGTAACACGGGTCGGGCAGTTTGCCATGCCCGCCAGATTAGGTACAGAATCGCGAGACCGAGTGCCCCTGCCGCCAACCGATGCACCATGTTGAGCACTTGATAAGGCCCTTGATCGACAGGCCACACTTGACCCATACAGAGAGGCCAGCCAACACAGGCTTTGGTCGCACCGTTGCCCTGTACCGCCGCCCCGATCATCGCTACAGTAAAGGCCAACAGAGTCGCTAGCAATGCTTCAAACAGAGTCAACCCGGATTTGTTTGGAGTATCGCTTGTCTGCATACCAACGCTGCGAGCGTTGACCCACAACACAATATAGGCGGCAAGCATAAACATCGAGTCACCCAGATGCAGCAGGACACTTAGCCACGCATTACTGAGTA
Organism: Chloroflexota bacterium; assembly: GCA_040007395.1. GTDB lineage: Bacteria > Chloroflexota > Anaerolineae > Aggregatilineales > UBA2796 > DATGFK01. The sequence goes on along the minus strand of JBDTVG010000193.1, from coordinate 41 downwards.
TCACCGTAATTGCACCCAGACCACTTTGCACGAAAAACAGC
>JBDTVG010000192.1:0-18630 GCA_040007395.1 Chloroflexota bacterium | reverse complement strand
AAAGTCCTTATTCTGCCTCTCTTTTATCGCTACCTATCTGCATAGTCCAGCTGAGGGGTGGATCTTATGAATCTTGCACGATGTGTACCGCCAGATAAGCGTTCTGTGCGGCGCGGGCCGAGGAGATCGCCATAGATCGCAGCCTTGTTAGGTTCAACCGAGTCCAAGGTCGTCGCCATGATAACGCACTTGCTGTGTGCGTAAACACACCGATCACGACCGCAGCAGTATTCTCGGCATCGCCCCGTCCGGCGAAGGTTGCCGCTGCTTGCAATGTACTGATCGCGTGCGAAAGATCGCGGCGCAGCGGCCCAAAGACGATATGGTGATCTATCTCCGTGTGAAGATCCTTTGCCGCCATTTTGAGCGCGTTCAGCGAAGCGGCGTGCTCAAGGTTGGTCGCTGCGAATCCCCACGACTGCAAGGCATGAACTAATTCTGGGCGGGCGTGAGTCATTACACACCACTCGGCAAAGGCTCTGTCGGCGGGAGAATTAGCCGAATTAGCCATTCACAACCCATATCAACAAAAATCTCACCAACCGCTTGCGCTCCTTACTACGATTGCTTTAGCGATAGGACAGCCTCATTTGAGGATTTTGCTAAAGAACTGCTTCATGCGTTCGGTTTTGGGATTGGCAAAAAGCTCGTCGGGCGTGTCTTGTTCTACAATCTCGCCTTGATCCATGAAAATCACACGGTTGGCAGCGGCACGGGCGAAACCCATTTCGTGGCTGACGACAACCATCGTCATGCCTTCATGCGCCAAATCGAGCATTACATCCAACACTTCTTTGATCATCTCTGGGTCAAGCGCGGAGGTTGGCTCGTCAAATAACATGATCTTCGGGTTCATCGCTAGCGCTCGTGCAATTGCTACGCGCTGCTGCTGTCCGCCAGAAAGCTGACCGGGGAACGAGTCGGCTTTGTTAGGAATACCCACCTTATCCAACAGTTCGCGCCCAATTCGGATGGACTCCTTACGGTTGCGGTTACGGACGACTTGCTGCGCCAAACAGATATTATCTAGGGCAGTTCGGTCAGGAAACAGGTTGAAGCTCTGGAAAACCATGCCGACTTCGGCGCGCACACGGTTAATATTCTGGGCGTTATCAAGCGGAATATCATCCACAATGATTGCACCATCGTCGAAGTCCTCGAGACGGTTCAAGCAGCGTAGCAGCGTTGATTTACCCGATCCACTCGGCCCGATAACGGTGACGACTTCGCCGGGGCGCACTTCCAGACTCACATCGTTGAGCGCATGGACTACCCCATGCGGTGTCTTGAAATACTTGTGAACGTTCTTCACTTGAATGATCGGTTGCCCATTCAGTTGATCAGCCATTGGGTTTTCCCAGTCTGTTACTTTTGCTAGCGTGCCAAATTCATACGACGTTCAACTACGCGCACCATAAACGAGAGGAACAGGGTCATGCACAGATACAACACGGCAATAGTGACATAGGTTTCAAAAGGGCGATAGGTGCTGCTGGCAAACAATCGCGCCCGCTGCGTCAGTTCCGGCACCGCCAAAATTGTGATGAGCGATGTATCTTTGAGCATGGCGATAAAGTCATTGCCCAACGGCGGTAAAATGACACGGAATGCCTGCGGCAAGATCACAAATCGCATCGCCTGAACGTAAGTCATACCCAAACTGCGGGCGGCTTCCGTTTGACCTTTGCCGATGCTCTGGATACCCGCTCGGAACAGTTCTGCCAAAAATGCACCATAGCCAACGCCTAGCCCAACAATTGCCGCCTGAATAGCCCGCTGGGCCAGATCGTTCGTGGTGCTACGTTCGTTGAGAATCGCGACAAACAATAGTGCCAGCAGTCCAAAAACAATCGTAAAGATGAGAGGCTGCATCAGTTCGGCGGGATCGGTGATACGCCTCGACCAGCGCGTGATAAGGTAATACAGCGCGATCACCACCGTTAGCACAAGCACGACCAGCGATGCAGTCGGGGCGATCCCGGCAAAGTTGGTATGAAACCAAGGTTCGATGGCAAACCCAACGAACAACAAAATCACTAGCAGCGGAATACCGCGTATCACCTCAACATATACTGTTGAGACATTATACAACACGATATTACTGGAGACACGCATCAAGCCTAATGCTAACCCCAAAATGATTGCCAGTGTGAATGAGGCCAGCGTGACCCATAACGTTAGGTAGGGGCCTTCATTACACGCCGCCAAATTGTTCAGCGCACATTGCGCCGGAACATAGTTTTTCGTAGCAATAATCGACGATTTGTTAAGTGTGACTGTCTCTGGGGGGATAGTTTGAATAGTCACAGTATCGGTATCGCTGGCAAGCAGCCCACCGGAAATCGTGTTTTCCTTGCGATCAGGCTTGAGTGTCAATTGGATGTCGCAGTTACCGTTAGGGTCAGCGGAGCAATCTTGGGGGCTTTTGACCACACTGGCAGTCCCAATTTTCAGAATATCCTCTGACCCATAGAGTGTCCTGATAGTATAGGCACCGAGACTCTCAAAGATCAGTTTGCCGCTGGCGGTTTTGCGCACCACCGTGACCGTCGTATTGATCGCACATTTGCTGCCGGATGGATCATCAGTGCAGCCCAAACTGGCGAGATCAGTACGGGGAATGATGACCCGTACCTCGTCTGTTGTAATCACTGTCACCGTATTCGCGTCTTCGCCAGTCAGTGTACCGCTCACCTCCGCAGTAGAGCCGTTTGGCTGGCGCACCTCGTAGAGTACATTGGCAATTCGGTTGGTGGAAATCTGCGGATCTTGAGAGACGAACCGCAGGGCGCGTCGGTAGATTTCACTGGAAAACATCGAATACCATGCGATGACAAGCCCAGCCAAAATAATTAAAGCCCACCACGGAAGCCGTGCCGCCCATGCAATGAGGTTATCAATGATAGACGAACGAGGTGGCGTTCCCGATGGATAAAGAGAGTTACGACCTCTGGATTCTCGAAAATTGCCAGACATTGATTTATCTCACGTTGAGTAAGGGGAAATGTATGACTTAAAAAATTTAAGTTGAAAAGGATAACGCCGGAACTCTTCGCTCCGGCGTTACTCAATTTATCCCAGTATACCGCTGACCGAACAGTGGTGATACTGAAACACGCTAGTTACAAGGTCAGGGTGTAGCCGCCATGGTCGCTTCTGGACTTGCTGCCATTGTTGCTTCTGGGCTGGCTGCCATTGCTGCATCTGTCGCGACTGCTGTTGGTGCGGCAACAGCAGGTACGCCTGCGCCGCCCTTCTTGAACGCATCACCGGGTTCTTCGCCCAGATACTTGGTATAGATGTCGGCGTAAGTCCCATCGGCAATGACTTGTGCCAACCCATCGTTGATCTTCTTGAGCAGGTCGGTGCAGTCTTTGCGGATAGCAATACCGTAGTATTCCTCGGTGAAGGGTTGACCTACGACAGCTAGATTCAGGGTTGGGGAGTTCAAGATGATGCTCAAGGAGGTTACGTTGTCATTGACCACCGCATCCACCGTACCATTGGAAAGTGCTTGGAAGGCTTCTGGCGCAGTGCCGTATTCCTTAACTTCCTTGACATTCTTGATACCTTTGGCCGCTTCCGCGCCAGTTGTACCAAGCTGTACCCCAATTGTCTTGCCTGCCAGATCGTCAGTCGTCTTGATCTTGCCCAGATCGGCCTTACGCAGCACGATCACTTGTCCCGCTACAAAGTACGGGTTGCTGAAGTTGACTGTCTGTTGACGCTCAGCGGTAATTGTTGAAGCGCTGATCACGAGGTCGTATTGGCTGCGTGATAGAGCAACGAAGATTGTGTCAAACAGGGCATTACGTGGCGCAATGGTGAAGCCGGCCTTCGCACCAATTGCTGTCAACAGATCGATGTCAAAGCCCACAATCTTGCCAGAGTCGTTAACATTTTCAAATGGCGGATAAGTGGCATCTGTGCCAACGCTTAACACGCCCGTTGACTTGCATTCAGCCATTGTACTTGGGGCTGGCAGCAATACTTCCTGTGTAGCGGCGGGTGCTGCTGCTACTTCTGTCGTTGCCGCTGCCGTAACGACTGCGGTAGGAGCCATTGTCGCTGCTGCTACAGTCGGGCTAGCTGCCATCGCGACTTCTGTTACTGCCATCGTCGCTTCTGGACTAGCCGCCATGACCGCAGTTGTCGCTGCCATCGTTGCTTCTGGGCTGGCTGCCATTGCTGCATCTGTCGCTGCCATCGTTGCTTCTGGACTAGCCGCCATTGTGGCAATATCCGCGGCAGGGGTGGCTGCCATCGTCGCTACCGGAGCACTGGTTGGCGCGGCGGTCGCGGCTGGGACGGCAGTATCAGCGGCGACCACACTGGGTACGGTTGTGGCGAGAGGGGCTGGAGTGGTTGTCGGTGTGGGACTGCCGCACGCGCTTAACACCAAAACCAATATCGCTGCGACACACATCACTATTGTTGCACGCTTGGGCATTAGCTATTTCTCCTACTAAAAAGTCTGATCATTTCAGACGTTGCATAAATATTGCATGAGCCTGTTCTGTCGTCAATACCAACTGTAACCGATAACCCTATTTCCTTCTTGTGCAAATCGACAATTCTCCCTGTGCAAATGGGCGATTTGCCTAAATCGTTAGTGGGTTACGCCTACTCAACCCTTTTGATAGTGGGCTGGTTGGCTGAACTTATGCTAACTGTTGCCTGTATCCGTGCGCTTCAACGTGATCAGCGTCAGGTCGTCGAACTGCGGTTCGCTGCCCGCGAACGCATCCAGAGTTTGAACAATGCGCTGCATAATCTCAGCAGCGCTGCCATATCGCGCATTTGCTGCCGTCGATTGCAAACCAACGACACCGAAGTCAGTACCATCGCTCCGCATCGCTTCGGTCACACCATCGGTATAGGCAACCAATAAATCGTTCTTCAAGAGCGTAATTCGCTTCTCCTCAAGTTTTATCGAAGGGATTACGCCGAGCGCGATGCCATGCGCCGAAAGTTCCTCGCATATCCCGCTAGCGCGAATCAGTAGTGGTGGGTTGTGTCCACCGCTCGCGTACACGATTTCACCTGTTGAGGGGTCCCACACGCCATACCATGCCGTTACAAACAGATCGGAGCGACTGTCGGCAAGTAGCAATTCGTTGACCCGTTCCAGCGTTTCCACTGGGTTATCGCGGCTAAAAGCAGAAGCACGTATATTGGTGCGGCTCAGAACCATAAACAGCGCCGCCGGAACTCCCTTATCGGCAACATCGGCAATGACAATACCCCATTTGTTATTCTTGAGGGGGATGAAGTCGTAAAAGTCGCCACCAACCTGTCGAGCGGTGCGGTAGAACGCCGCAAGATCCCAGCCCGGAAGCGTTGGAACTTGCTGTGGCAAAAAGCTGTGCTGGATACCCCGTGCGACTTCCAATTCGCGTTCGAGCCGCTGACGCTCAGTGACCTGCTCTTGCAAGTGGGCGGTTTCCACTGCCAATGCTACCTGCTGCGCTGTGCCGACTAGAATGTTGACACGACGATGGCTCATCAGTTCGCCCGGTTCAGTCCGATCTACCAGCATTGCGCCAACGAGGTTTCCCTTGGCGATTAGCGGGAAGCCGATCAGTCCGTCGGTCTCGAACAAGCGGGCTAAGCTTTCCGGCAATGCCTTTTCAGGGTCACGATCACTCGGCTGCGGCTCCGGCGAAGTTGATAGCAAGTAGATAAAGTGATTGTCTTTGGGTGAAAGGATTATCCCCGCGAATCGTTGTTCCGCTTCGTGGGTTAGCCCCCACGCCGCACCGCCCACGAAATGTCCTGCTTCCGGTTCCCACTGCATGATCCCACAGCGGTTCACGCCAACTAACATCGGGACAAGCCGAACAATGGTTCGCAACGTTTGCTTCAAGCCCAGTGTACTATTTGCCGACTCTGCTACCGACAACAGCGCGGTTGTGACCCATGCTTCTTCCTGCTGTGCTGCAAAAAGCTGGGCGCTCTCTATCGCCAACGCCGCCTGATTCGCGATTCCGCTGACGAGTTCGATCTTGCGTTCGGTCATCAATTCTGCACCGTCACGCTGCCCGATCAGCATCGCGCCCATGACCTCGCCTTTCGCGTAGAGTGGCAGCATAACGGCGTGTTCGGTGCGCGGTAGGGCAATCGGCAATGTCGTCGGTAGCGGCATTTCAGGATCGATGACCAGCGGCTTGCCGTCTTTGCGTAACAGCCGGAAGGGTTCCCAATCGCTGTCTTTGAAGATATAACCTTTGAGTGCTGCCGTGATCTGGGGGTTTGCCCCTTCGATCTCCACGACGCGGAACGTATCGCGATCTGTCAAGAAGACAGCACACCACTGTACACCAACCAACAGCGGCGTAATCCGCGCCACCGTGCTTAGAACTTCATCCAGCGTGGTAGCACGACCTGTGGCCTCAGCAACCTGTAGCAATGCTGTCGAGACCCATGCTTCCTCTTTTTGGGCAGTATAGAGTTGCGCGTTGGCAATGGCGACAGAAGCCTGATTTGCAAAAGTCGTGATGATTTCAATATCTTCTGGGTTGAAGTGATCTGATCCCAGACGATCTATGCTGAGAATGCCAATGTCCTTGCCACCGACTTGCAGCGGCACAAACAGATGATCATGGTATCCCCTATCAGACTCTGCCGGTTCTACATGCGGTGGCTCAATAGTTTCCATCAGTTCATGGATATTATCAGATAATTTCTCGTCGGCGGGGACGGTTTCCCCGATCAAATCGGCCTCGCCAATCGCGCCACGTACTGCGCTCACCCGGTACAGGTTAGCTTCCAGTTCTAGCAGCATAATCAAGGCTGCATCGTAATTGACCACCCGTTCCAGACCCAACAAGATCCCATCCAATACACTTGCCAGATCCAGTGAAGAAGCCAATACAGTACTCACTTCGCGTAAGGTTTCAGCGAGCATACGGCGGCGAGTTTCGGTAGCGAACAACCCTGCATTCCGCAAACCAATCGCGACAGTATCGGCGAGTGCCTGCACTAAGCGAACATCCTCATCGCTGAAAGCGTTGGGCAGGATACTCTGAATGTCAAATACGCCGAGTGCCCGCTGTCCCATGCGGATTGGCACGGTCATTTCGCTGGCGCTATCCTCAATGCCGGGAGCCGCGAGGTAGCGATCATCGGTATGGACATTGCCGCTAACCAACGGTTCGCCTTGACGAGCAACCCACGCGATAAAGCCTTTATCATTGATGTTATAGGTGAGATGTTCTATTGCCCATTTGCCGCTGTGAACTCCGCTTCCACTGCGGAACACCACCTGATCACCGGATCGCAGGAACAGGTGAACACGATCATAGTCGAAGTGATCCGCGATCAAATCCACTACTTGATCGAGTAGTTGGTTGATGTCCAGAATCGACACGACAGCGCGGGAAGCCTCTGCCATCGCGTTGATACGTTGGGTCTGTCGGCGCTCCATGTCATACGATTGCGCCTCTTGAAGTGCCAACGCCAACTGACCCGCCAACGATTCAAGGGTAAATATATCGTCATCCTTGAAAGCGTTTAATTGGTCGCTTTGTACATCGAGGATGCCTAACACACGCTGCTCAACGATCAACGGTACACAGATTTCGGATTTTGTCTGGTCTAGCGTTGCCAAATATATGAAGCGGGAATCTTGTGCCACATCAGGCGAATTGGCGGTTTTCTTGTTGGTATAAGCCCAACCAATCAGCCCTTCGTCCGGTTTATGTACAAGTGCCTGCTGTTCAAAGGCTGCGTTACTGCTGGCTCGCAAACGGATCTCGTTATTGGACTCTTCGCAGGTTAGGATGCTTACAGCGTAATAATGAAAATTGTCATGCACCAACGTCACAATTTGCCGGAATAGATTGGGCAGCGGTTGGATCGAGGTAATTTGCCGACCCACCTCCGCAATAACTCTTAGTTGATCGGCGCGTTGGCGGGTTTGTTCGTAAAGCTGGGCATTGCGGATGGCCCCTGCCGCTTGACTAGAAAGAACCATCAGCAGATGGCGTGATTCATCGGTGAATGTATCTGGCCTGTCGCTGAAAACTGACAGCACCCCAATCACATCACCTCCCGCAATCAGCGGCACAAAGACTGCCGAACGCGGAGGGTTAGCAGAGTCGTAGTTAGGTTTTGCCGGAAGCGAGTTCCATTCTCGCTGGAAGTCACCGACCAATAGCCCTTGTGCCGAGGTACGCACCCAACCGATTAGGCCGCTGCTGCTTGCGTCAGCAAAACGCTGCCCATCAAGTCGTTCACCACTACGTACCCAGACTTTGATCACGTAGTCGCTGCCATCAAACAACCCAAGCTGAAAATCGTCAGTTTCTACAATGCGGGCGCTTTGCTGGTACACGATCTCGCACAACGCATCGACGCGCAGTTGTGCGCCAAGAATCGCCCGCCCTACCCCTGCCAGCTTATCGAGATCGGCACTAGCGTTTTCCTTGATCTCTCTACCGCGCTGTACACCCCGCAGATAGCCGAAGACCAAACCCACAGCCAGCAATCCGGCACTGAGCAAACTCACCACAATGATGAGGGTTATCCATGGGAAAGCGTTGGAGTCCACTGTATTTGACAATCCATTCACAACCCATTCGAAGCGTTGCCATTGATCGTTGCGACGGCATCTTCCATAGAGGCAGTGATCACAAACAGGCTATCCAGTCCAGCGATCTCAAAGACTTTGCGAACCGAAGGAAGCAGCCCCGCCAGAATCAGATTGCTGCCCTGTTTTTGTGTTGTTCGCCATGCAGCAATCAATACCTTTAACCCGCCGCTAGAAATATAGCTTACCGCGCTCATCTCGACGATCAACCCGTAGTGTCCTGCTTTGAACAGGTCGTCCAGAGTAGCTTCGAGTTTTTGCCCCTGCACCGAGTCGAGCCTGCCACCGGGCATGACCACCCAGATATTATTGCCCAGCGCCCTCGAAGGAAAAAATGCCTCGATAAGGGCAGCCGACGGTTCTTGTGCCATTTTAATTCCCCGCTTGAGCATCGTCAGCGTATTACGTCCTTCTTTGAAACTGTAGTGAACTTCATCCATAATTCGGCGAATAAAAAACCATCCCAGCCCGCCCGGTTCGCGTTCTTCGAGCATATTGCTTGGATCGGTATCATTTAATGTATTCGGGTCAAACGGTGGGCTGTCGTCGCTGATCGTAATTAATAAATACTGCGGTTTGCTCTGGCAGTGAATATCAATGGCGTGTTGTTTATCTTGAACTCCATAGCCATGCTCAATAATATTGGTACACCACTCGTCTACTGCCATCTCGCAATAATACACAGAGCGTTCGTCCAGTCCAGCGGATTCGGCTGCCTGCACGACGAACTCGCACGCTTCTGGCACATGCTCCAATGCGTTAGGAATGGTCAGTTGGCGTTCTACAGCCATCGCGATCTCCGGTATTGTTAAGGGCAGGGTTCAAACCGGATCAATAGCTGCCGACGGCTTCGACCTGTGTCTGGAAAATTTGGAAGATCGCATCAAGTCCGGCGACTGCAAACACATCGCGCACGCGGGGGGTGAGCGTAGTTAAGCGCAGATCGCCATTGCTCTGCTTGACACGCTTGAGCGCAGCCACCAGTTCACGCAGTCCGGCACTGCTGATATAGTCCACGCGGCTGAGATCGACCACCAGTTGATAGCGTCCAGCATCGATTTGTTCGTTAAGTGTCTCGCCGAGTTGGTTGGCGTTGGTGCTATCGACCCGCCCGGAAAGTTCGATCAGCGTGACGCGGTGCATTTCAAAAACATTTATTTCCATGAGTACTTCCCCCTCGGTTAAAGACTTGTACTGGGGCATTATAACACGACCTCATCTCGGCATAGGAATAGAGGCTTCAGGCGCAATAGGATATCGGCATAAGTACGCTAATCTTTTGTGGTGTAGAAATTAGCCTTTAGCGTCAGTGGGTGTATACTAGCTATTGATTGCTGCGAACCGCACGGAGGGACATAATCTATGTCAATACAGCCTGCTACTTCTTTTCGCACGAACTCAGACCAGGCACTTCTGGCGGCCTGGCGACGTTTTTTGGATTACGATTCCGCTTCTGTCATTCAAAAACTTAATCATAATAGCACCCGTCGAACAATTATTATTTTGGGGTTCGCCGCTAGTACATTGGCCGTGATCAGTACTTTTGTGCGAAATCCAGTAGATCCTTCTATAGTAACAGTCGCGAACATTTTGAGAGTAGTCCTGATCCTGATCCCAGCAATCATGGCGGGACTGATGACCTATGCCGTGACCTTTTCGCCCAGTCTGTCGTGGCTGGCGTACCGAATTGGTGCGGAACTGGTACGTCGGGATATTTATATGTACCGGATGCAGGCTGGGGAATATGCGACGCTATCCCCGGTGGATCAGCAGACAACGCTTTTACAGCATCTACAAGACGCTGATAAACGGGTTCATCGGATTGGCGTGCCTGACCCTTACATCCAGGCGACGATCATGGATGTTCCGAAAATTATCCTCGGTAAAACTAACGACCCGAACGATGATGGCTTCAGCTCGCTAAGTGTGGATCAATACATTGCGTACCGGGTGTATAAGCAAAAAGACTGGTATCTCGTGAAGTCGCGTGACGATTACGATAAGATGCGCCGCTGGCGTATCGGGGTGATCGTCGCGACAGGCATGTCAGCGGTGGTTGCCGCGCTGGGCTGGGAAGTCTGGGTTGCCGTGACGACTGCTTTTAGTGTGGCGCTAGCGACTTATATGGATCTCAAGATGTTCGGGCGCAATTACCCGATCTACCACCCTATCGCCAATTTGCTAGAGATCGAGTTGGATGCATGGAGCATCCTTCCCCCAGAAGATCAGGCTAACCCTGCCAAAAGCTCAATGTTTGTCAAACGGGTCGAAGACCTATTCCAAAGCGAACGTGATCAGTGGACTGAACAGGCCATCCAGACTCAGCAAGCGATTGAACAGTCTCTTTCCAAGAGCGCTTCGATCTCGCGAGATCCCAGTAGTCAGCCATCAATGACAACCACAAACTTGACTGTCACACAGCCAGATTCATCGACTACGGTGGTTTCTCTGCAAGCGCCTACTATCCCCTCCAAAGAAGGCGATTCAAGCTCCGACTCAGGCCAACCGACGGCTCCGGGGATGACCTTAGTTTATACCAGCACCGCAGCACAAAACGATCAACCGCCTTCGGTCGTCATTACTGGAAGCACGGTTCCTCCCAGTGACAGTGCCCCGACTCCAGTAATCGTTAGTCCGAATAGCCCTGCCGGTGCTACCGCTGCTGCTTCCACGAATGGCAACACTGACTCAGTACCTGCCGCCAGTGTAGATGTTGTCCCTGTTGTTTCCACGAATGGTAGCCCCGATTCGGCATCTGACGCTGTGCCACAAACAGAAGCAAGCACCCCAGCTATCGATGAGGGACCTGCAAAGGGTTAACCAACCACAACTAAAATAGGGGTCGAATAGACCCCTATTTTACTGCTGCTTATTTATCTCTATGCGTCTAGTCAGTATTCGCTATCCGCACATTTCCACCGCAGCGAACCCCATATCCTTTGATGACAAATACGCCAATTGATAATTGAGGCTTGTCGTGTGGTAGCCGTATTTTCAGGCCTCTAATCCGAAGCCAAATTCCCACATCGGCGGTAGGTTATCGGGATACGGAGATTGCAAGGGTATTTGTTGCATGGTTCGGGGCCACGTAAAACCCAATTTTCCTGTAAAGGGATAGTCGCCAAAAAGCACATCGGCGATCCCTTGTCCCTCAGTACCCGGCAACCACGCCGCCACAAAGGCATCCCACTCTGCCAATTGGTCGGACACGAGAAGGGGGCGACCAGATAGCAGGATCGCGACGACTTTTTCGCAGTGCTGCTCCAAGCGGCGGGCTACTTCGATGTCCTTCGCTGATAACGCCAAGTCGGCGCGGTCGCCCGGCCCTTCAGCATACGGTTCTTCAGCAAGCACTAGAATGCCGACCTCAGCACGAACCTGGGGATCGAAGTTCGCCTCGGCACTATAGGCAATAACTGTGTCATTGGATACCGTTTGTCGAATGCCATCAAGAATAGTCGTACCCGATGTGCTATTGCCCGTTTTCCCCATCCATTCAATTGTCCAACCACCACATTGAAGCCCGATATTGTCGGCGGCTGCGCCTGCCACAAGAAGCTGCCCAGTCGCTTTGCTAAGCGGCAGGACATGATTGTGATTTTTCAGGAGCACGAGCGATTTTCTAACGGCTTCACGGGCAACCTCACGATGCGCTGAGCTGCCCACGTGTTCTAGGAGTGATGGGTCCGTAAAGGGTCGCTCGAATAGCCCGAGGCGGAATTTAGCCAGCAAAATGCGCTTGACGGCATCGTCAATGCGTTCCAGTGGAATTTCGCCTTGATCAACAGCCAAAGTCAGGTTTTTAACGCAGGTTTTGAAATCGAAAGGCACCATGATCATATCAATGCCCGCATTGACGGCGATGACAATAGCCTGATAGTAGTCCGGGGTGATTTGATCTACCGCTTTCCAATCGGAAACTAGAAAGCCCTGAAAGCCAAATTCATTTTTCAACACATCTGTTAGCAGGTAGTGGTGCGCGTGCATCTTGATACCCTGCCAACTGCTGTACGAAACCATAATATTCATGGCTCCGGCTTTTATTGCTGTTTGATAAGGGGCTAGGTGTACGGTTCTCAGGGTTGGCTCATCGATCTCTGCGTTACCTTGATCGATGCCCCACGTTTCAGTGCCCCAATTTTGAACCCACGCAGAGTCGCGTCTGTCTGCCCAAGTGGTACCGCCATCGGCTACATAATGCTTCACCGAGGCCAACACACCTGATAGCGCTGTGCCCTCGGCACCTTGCAAGCCCCGCATGAATGCCATTGCCAAGCGTGTCACCAATTCGGTGTTTTCACTATAGCCTTCGTAGATGCGCCCCCATCGAATATCCTGCGGAACCGAAACCGCCGGGGCAAAATCCCAGCGGACTCCGGTTGCCATACACTCGACGGCAACGATGTGACCAATGCGTTCTTGCAGGTCTTCATCGCGAGTCGCTCCCAAGCCAATATTATGCGGGAAGATTACCGAGCCGATAACGTTATTATGCCCATGCACGGCATCCGAGCCATAGAGCAGCGGAATGGCTAGTGGTGTCAGAAACGCCGACTGCTGAAAACTCTCGACCATATCTCGCCACATTTGTGGCGTATTCGGTGTTGGGTTACCGCCACCACCACTCAGAACGGAGCCAATAAAATACTCATTGACCTCAGCGGGTGTTAAGCTATTTTTCTCAACTTGCGTCATCTGACCGATTTTTTCAGCCAGAGTCATCTGGTTAAGCAAGTTCTCGACCCGCTCTTCATTGGACAGGGCGGGGTTTTTATACGACAGGTCGTGTGTGCGTTGCATGGGTTATCCGTTTTTATTTGTCTACGCCGGTGATCACGATGCCCTGCATAAAGGCACGTTGCGCCAAGAAAAAGATGAGCAGCGGCATAAGCATCGTTAATACAGCGCCAGCCATGAGCATGTTCGGTTGGGCGCTATAGATTTGCAGGAACCGCCCCAAAGCGACCGAAAGCGGTTGAGCTTCTTTTGACCCAGAAGTAAAAATCAAGGCGTTGTAGTACTCGCCCCATGTCACCAGAAAATGGAACAGGAAGACAGTGATCAAGGCAGCCCGTGCTTGTGGCACCACTACCCACAAAAAGGTCTGAATTGGGCTGGCTCCGTCTACTTTGGCAGCTTCGTCCATTTCGTTTGGGATGCCCATAAAATACTGCCGCAGCAGAAATACATTGTAGGCATTGGAAAAGAAGGTTGGCACGATGAGCGGTAGCAGCGAACCTGTCCACCCTATCTTTTGAAATACAATATAGGTCGGGATCAACGTGACTTGCGGCGGCAAAATGATCGTTGCCATGAGCAGCAAGAACAGAAAATTGGCACCGGGAATCCGGAAACGAGAAAACCCATAGGCCACCAGTGAGGCCGATACCATTGCGCCTATCGCGCCGATGCCACTGATCGCGAGGGTATTAATAAACGACCGACCGAAGTCCATATGGGTGGAGTCGGCAGCCGTAACATAGACCTCAGCTTTCGGGTCAAAGTAACTCACTGGCTTCATCACTCCGGCTTCCCGGAGCACTGGCAAACGATCATTCAAGGTAATCTGGGCGCTAGACGGATCCTGCGGATCGATCAGGATTACTTTCTTGCTGCGATTTAATTCCTGCAACAAGGCTAGTCGGCGCGTGGTTCCATCTTGGGTCACATCATAAAGCGGCAGCGCCTGACCTTGATAGCTGAATGTTGCATAGGTAGTTGGCAGCAGTGGTTTTTCAGGCTCATTCAGTTGTGCCTCAGACTTGAAGGAAGTCGTAATCATATACACTAAGGGAGCCAAATACACTATCGCCAGCAGCGTTAACACTGTGAAAACAGTACCGATACCGATTAATTTCCACGCATCGCGTTGAACGAGGCTCAAATCACTCCGACGAGGTGGCAAGCGGTTAGCAATTACTTGTGTAGCCATTTGGTTTAGCTCCTTCGCCCACCGGCATAGAACACCCATTTACCGGATGTGGCAAATACGAAAGCTGTGATGGCAACCACTAGCACTAACAGGAACCAAGACATAGCCGATGCGTAACCCATCTTGCCATAAACAAAGGCTTCGTTATACAGATGCATGTTGAAAAAATAAGCAGCGTAATTTGGCGTTCCGCGCCCTTGTGTCAAGACATACGCCTGTGTGAAATACTGGAAGGTCGTGATGAGGCCAATCACCAGATTATAGAGGATAACGGGGCTGATCATCGGGAGGGTTATCCTTACCATACACACGAACGGATTGGCCCCGTCTACTCTGGCGGCTTCATACAGCTCGGTTGGTACACCTTGCAGCCCCGCCAAATAGATGATCATGGCGTTCCCGACACCCCACAGCGCCAACATCGCCAGCCCCGGCAGCACGAGTTGTTCGTTGTTCAACCAGTCGGGTGCTGGTAAGCCCAAACTTCGGGGAATTATGTTAACCCAGCCAATATCTCGGTTCAGCATCTGCAAGAAGATAACGGCGCTGGCAACTGCTGGTAACACGTATGGCACGTAAAAAATGGTACGAAACACTGTCATAAACGGCAGTCTGAGATTGGTTAACAAAGCCAGCCCTAACGCTACGAACAAGCTAGTTGGTAATGCTATCACAGCATATAACAGGGTGACTTTGAGGGATTTCCAGAATAATGGATCGTGGGCCCCGATGGCAATATTACCAATCCGCCCTAACTCGGCGTAACCGGGATCATATAGCTTTGAAGTGTCCTGAGTTGGACCACTGATGGTCTTGAACTCTAGGCCGAACATCTGCGTATAGTTGTCCAACCCGACCCAGTTGGGTGTGGCATTCTTGCTCAAGTCGAAGTCCGTAAACGACAGATACAGCGATGCGACCATCGGAAAAGCGACAAACAGGATAAATCCGATAATCCAAGGCGAGATGAACAGCAACCCCCACGATCTTTCGACGGTTCGTAACGAATAGCGTGTAGTAATAGGCTGGGCATGTCTTTCAGCCTCGGCAGTCAAAGTGCTCATGGTTGCTCTCTTTATTACTTAGTTTTGCGCGACATCGCATAATTTAAGGTCGAAAGATTTAACGGTAAATTTTGCTCTGAAAATATGGGGTACGCTTAAGCGTACCCCATAGAAATATAGACAAGCTAAGTTTGAGTTTTACTTGGCGGCTGTCGGTACAGGTGTCGGAACTGGAGCCTTGCCACCTGCAAAAATACCAGCTTCTAGCGTGTTCAGATTGTCCAGTGCCGTCTTCACATCCAAGTTAGGATCGGAGTGAAGGGCCGACATCGTCTGGGCATTGGCAGCATCTGCTTCATTGTAGTTCGGCATGAAGCTTTCATTGTTGGGCGAGTCCAAATAATTGGCTGCCTCATAAACAACTTTGACGTTGAGCCAAGGATAGGTTGCCAGTGTTCCCTTTTCCCAGTCGGAGCGGGCATTCTTGCGGGCAGGCATACAACCGTAAATCTGGCACAGTGGGCCTGATGCTTCCGCCGAAACCAAGAACTGCAATACCTTCCAAGAAGCCTCGATCTTGGCCTTATCAGCCTGCTTAACGATAACGAAAGTATCAGCGTGCATAGGAGCTACAATCGTCTTGCCATCGCTACCGGGTGCGGAGGGCGCAGCATACCAATTCCACTTGAACTTCACGGCTGTGGTTGGCACGCAGCACAGATTCCAGCTTTGGCTAAACCACATGCCATAATGACCACTGGCGAACGGTCCGGCGGCACCCTGATTCAAAGCGGTGGCACTCGCGGTATCAGGATAGAAGTGATCTTTGAAGATAGCGTCATGGTACCACTGGGCAGCAGCGAGATAGACTGAATTGTTGAAGTCGGGTTTGCCGTCGGCGGTGACACCTGCATCAGGCGGGGCAAAGTGGGCAAACGCATTACGCAGCGACAGCCATTCGTCATCATAACCATAGGTCACGACAGTCTTGGGATCAAATCCCGCTTCATCGGCGAATTTACCGGCTTTGTCTTGCGTTAGCAGTGTGGCAACCTTGGCCAGTTCTGCCCAGTCCCAGACAACCTGCTTACCATCTTTGTCGGTATACATTGCGCCGAATTCGGTGGGAGGCAGTGGGATTTCGGCAGCCTTGAAGGCATCCTCATTAACCCACAACACGGATGGGTAAATACCTAGTGACAGCGCAGTGGTCTTGCCGCCGGTGTCTGTGTAGAGCTTGAGCGTGGCTGGGTCGTACTCATCTAGTTTCAGGGCAGCAGTATCGCGGGTGATGAGGCTGCTCAAATCCTGAATGTTATCGCCTAGTTGGTAGATACCCTTGATTCCAATCGGGCCAATCACGTCCGGCGGATTGTTGCCTGCAAGCTGGGTTAGCAGCACAGAACTGGCCGTCGCGTTTTGGTTATAGTCCATCTTAATCTGAATATCAGTGTGTGCGTCATTGAATTTCTTAATAACGGCATCTTCGAGGGGTTGTTGTTCTGGATGGTCACCAGTACCCAGACCAACAAACACGCGGACAGTTACGGGGGATTGAGCCTGGATTCTATTTGAGGGCCATGCAACAGTGATTAACACCACTGCAAGCATAGCCACAAGGGCGGTACGTAAGGGCTTCTTCATGTTAGGAGTCTCCTCAAGAAAATAAATAACTGAAAACGTAGAATTTTAGGATCGCATTCAAGCATCCATTGCTTGAATACGTATTCAAAATTTTATCTAGCGTATTCCAAATCAGCTAACTTGTCAAGTGCATTTCAAGGTTTTCCCAAGGCAAACGCAGCCAACGTGAGGAAGAAACTCAAACAAGAAATCATGGTCAAGATCAGCCTTAAAGCGTTTGCGCTTAAGGCTGATCTTGGCTGGATACTGCTTGAGCAGGCTAAGGCTGATATGAGGCAAGGTGGCGAAGTTGTCAGCACTGTGACCAGTACACAAACAAGATACTGGTTACAGACATTTTCCATGACAGGTTCCTAGATTCGGGTCAGCAGTATAGGGCATCGCAACTGCGATAATCGCTGTCCCAAGCGATCAAATTTCGATTTTGCCAACTATATATGAACACGATACCTTTATATCACAATTATTTTTCTCTGTGACTCGCCCGAAAAGTCCATCTATTTGGACTTTTAGAAACAAGTTGGTGGCACGCTTATGGACATAAACATAATCCTCAATGGCGATCCCTGTACGTTGAAGGTACAACCGAACGAACTGCTCATGCACGCGCTACGACAGCAAGCCATGTTTAGCGTGAAACATGGCTGCGAAACAGGCGAATGTGGTAACTGTATCGTGCTAGTTGATGGCAAGCCCACGCCAACCTGCATGATCCTCGCGGCGCAGGCTAACGGTAAGTCGATCACGACCTTGGAGTCTCTGGCAACAGGGCGTAGCAATCTGCATCCGCTGCAACAGGCTTTTGTCGAAACGGGCGCGATCCAGTGTGGCTATTGCACGCCCGCGCAAATCATGTGTGCAAAAGCGCTCATCGACAAGAATCCCCAACCTTCCGAGCCAGAAGTACGCAGCGCCATTGCCGGAGTATTGTGTCGCTGTACGGGATATGTCAAGCCTGTCGAAGCGATTATGCGAGCCGCGGCGACACTGCGCGGTGAGGAAGTCGAACCAGTCGCGAACCATGAACGCGCCATCCCAGCGCCGCCGGATCTATTTGGGCCGCGCCACAATGCCGATGATATGCCGCTGAACGAAGGCTTCGAGATGCAAACGCAGACGCGGGTCAAGCCGATGGTGTTAGCCCCGACCGAGATCGAGCCGACTACAATTGTGGGCAAGTCGGAACCGAAGGTGGACGCGATCAAACTGGCATTGGGCAAACCCGTCTTCACCGACGATCTGGAAATGCGTGGAATGTTGTATGGTGCGCTCAAGACCAGCCCCCACGCGCACGCCCGCATCGTCAAGATCGATGCTAGCCAAGCGCAGGCGATTCCCGGTGTCCACGCTGTGTTGACTTATCAGGACATCGAACGGGTGTTGTACGCTTCCGGCGGACAAAGTTACCCCAACCCTAAGCCGTGGGATCAGGTGAGTCTGGATAACAAGGTGCGCCATGT
>JBDTVG010000191.1:0-6872 GCA_040007395.1 Chloroflexota bacterium | reverse complement strand
CCCCTGATTTCGTTGCAGCACTTGTTGCCGCGCACGTGTAGTTAACATGAGCCAAATTGCTATTGGCGCTGACGGCAGTGCGGATCAAGAATCGCGCACGAGCAGGTGGCCAACGGTTCAAGGATAGCCTGTTGCTATTCAAGCCAGCGACGGTCCTCCACTGGCACCGGGAGCTAGTGAAACGGAAGTGGACGTTTCAACGCCGAGCGAGCGTGGGCCGGCCCCGTATTGATGCCGAACTCGAAGCCCTGATCGTGCGCTTAGCCAAGGAGAATCCTGGACTGGGCTACGCAAAACTCCAGGGTGAACTAGGCAAGCTGGGGTATAATGTCGGCATTTCAACGGTACGGGATGTGCTCAAACGCCACCATATGTTGCCCGCGCCGGAGCGTGACCGGACGCACAGCAACTGGCGCACTTTCTTGAACCATTACCAGACGCAGATGCTGGCCTGCGACTTTTTCACGATCGAGACCGTCTTTTTGAAAACGGTGTACGTCCTGTTCTTCATTGAGGTGAGCACGCGACGGGTCTACCTGGCAGGCTGCACCAGTCAGCCCGACTCAGGCTGGGTCACCCAACAAGCCCGGCAATTGCTCTGGCAACTTCAGGACATTGATAGTCCCAAGTACTTTCTCATCCATGATCGCGACACGAAGTTCACCGTCTCGTTTAAGACTGTATTTGCTGCCGAAGGCATCGAAATGATCTTAACTCCATATCGGGCACCCAACGCCAATGCTTTTGCCGAACGCTGGGTTCGTTCAGTGCGCCAGGAATGTCTGGATCGACTCTTGATCATCAATCAAGCCCATCTGCGACGCGTGCTGCGGGAGTATGTCGACTATTACAACGCAGCACGACCGCACCAAGGGTTACAGCAGCAAGCGCCCATTCCTTTTCCACGCGGCCCAGCGATGGGTCCGGTTTCTTGTCGGGATGTGTTAGGCGGCATCCTGCATGATTATCGACGCGAGGCAGCCTAGCGTGCCGAGTCATGTGGCGATGGAGTTTTCGCATACTACGGGTTGAGCGATCGTTTCAACTGATTTAGCAAGCGAATCAACATGATGTCTTTTCCCGTCAGTACAGATGCGACATCTTGGAATACTCATGGTACCGATTCGAGTGAGTGCGAGGAAAAGCAGAGGTCTGGTACAGCAAACGTGCCTTTGCGGCCTATCATCTGCTCAAATAGATAAATATTCAGCACAGTCCCGGGATCGCACTGTAATAAAGTGTTCTGAGGGCCATTTAAGGCTACAATTCACTCAGTTGGTAACCATGAGGGATGACGTGAATACTTTACAGGAAATGGAAACAGCGTTAGCGAGCCTGACTAGGGGCGAAAAAGCGCAATTGCTGCAAACCATCGCCCGCGATCTGGGTGACTCCTTTCCCGGCATTGATAGCAATGCCGGCGTAAACGGGGGCGAGCCGTGCATTGTGCGTACCCGCATCCCAGTCTGGGTACTAGTGCAATCGCGCCGGCTTGGGTTCAGCGACTCGGCGCTACTGGCAAACTATCCGACCTTACGGGCAGAAGACGTCGCCAATGCATGGGCCTACTACCGCTCCCATCACGATGAGATCGAGCAACAAATCACAGAAAACGAGAATGCTTGAGCATGGCAAAGCTGTACACCAACGAGAACTTTCCACTGGCGGTAGTGGTAGCTCTACGCACATTACAGCATGATGTAGTCACGTCTTTTGAAAGTGGCAAGGCCAACCAAGCGATTCCCGACGCGGATGTGTTGGCTTTTGCAACTGAACAGAGCCGAGTACTGGTCACGCTCAATCGTAAACACTTCATCGGCTTGCACATCAAAAATTCCGCCCATGCCGGGATCGTGGTTTGCACGACGGATGCAGACTCAGCAGCATTGGCGGCGCGGATCGATGCCGAGCTGGCAGCTCAACCTGATATGACTGGACAACTTGTGCGGGTGAACCGCGTAGGGTGCGCCAAATACGTCCACGCTCGAAAAAGCGATAGGAACGGCGTCTCCAAAGCCATCGCCCAGCCACGCCTGAACCGCTACAATAAGGAACATGGTTAAGTGCAGAGCGGCGGAGGCGGTATGGGATGGTTTGTGGTGGCTCAAGTCTTCACCCTAGTTCTCGAGGTGTTTGCCCTCCGAAGCCAGTCGGCACGAGAAAAAGACCTCGAAATCCTGTTGCTGCGCCAGCAACTATACATCGTCGAACGGAAGCAGAGCCGCCCGCCCCGTTTATCACGGTGGGAGAAGCTCAGCTTGGCGGTGTTGACGAGTCAGCTCAAAGACGTGACGACGGGCGGACGGGAACATCTGCATCAGGTCATGCGACGCTTCCAACCAGAAACGGTTTTGAAGTGGCATCGGGAGCTAGGCCGGCGGAAATGGACTTATGCTCATCCAGCCAAGCCGCGCGGCAATGCGCCATTGGAGGCTGAACTCGAAGCGCTGATTGTCCAGCTCGCCCGTGAAAACCCGCGGTTCGGCTACAAAAAAGTCGTGGGCGAACTGCTCAAGTTGGGCTATCGTGTGGGGCGCTCGACGGTGCGCGATGTGCTCAAGCGGCACGGCATCCAACCTGCTCCTGAGCGCACACGCAACAGCAGTAACTGGCGAACCTTTCTGGCCAGCCATAAAGCTGCCTTACTGTCCAAGGATTTCTTCACGGTGGAAACGCTGTGGCTTCAGACGGTCTATGTCCTGTTCTTTATCGAACTGAATAGCCGTCAGATCTATCTGGCTGGCTGTACGAGGCAGCCCACCTCGGCCTGGGTCACCCAACAGGCCCGGCAATTCGCCTGGCAGTTGCAGGATAATCCGTCCTCTAGACGTTTCCTCATCCATGACCGCGATACCAAATTCTCCCCTGCTTTCGATACCGTTTTCGGGTCCGAAGGCGTCGCCGTGGTGCTTACGCCGCTGCAAGCTCCCAACGCCAACGCCTTTGCTGAGCGCTTTGTGCGCACCGTCCGCGAGGAGTGCCTGGATCATCGCCTCTTTTTCGGCGAACGCGATCTGCGACGCACGCTCGAGGAGTACATTTCCTATTACAATCAGGCCCGACCGCATCAAGGTCTTCACCAACAAACCCCTGTGCCGTACACGCCGTGTTTACCTGAAGGCGTGATCCGCCGTCGCGATGTCCTCAACGGCCTTCTTCACGACTACTACCGGGAGGCCGCTTAGCGTCTGTTACAGCCGCGCATGGATTTGCCGCACCCTACGGGTGGCCCATCAGTTATGCTCACCCGCCAATCTGAAGAAAACTGAAGTCGATGACCTGTCCGCACTGCCAATCCGCTAATACCCGCGAGTACCGAAAAAAGACAAATTTGGGCTATCGCATTTTCCGATGCCATGGCTGCCAAGCAATGTTCAATGAGCGAACAGGGACGGCTTTCAATAACCTGCACTGTCCGACGGACATCGTGATGCTGGTCGTATTGTGGCGGATCCGTTATAAGTTTGCGCGACTTGGTGGAGATGTTTGTGGTGCGAGGCTATGCCTTCACCCACGAAACGGTACGCGATTGGGAAGCTCGCTTCGCGCCCTTGCTGGCGGAACAGTTGCGTTCCAAGCGGCGCGGGCAGGCGGGAAAATCCTGGTACGTCGATGAGACTTACCTTAAAGTCCAGGGTCAATGGCATTACCTGTACCGCGCTATCGACCGCGACGGCAACTTGGTCGATACGATGCTGAGCGTGACCCGTGACTTAGCGGCGGCCACAGCATTTTTCAAGGAAGCTGTCGCTACAGTCGGGCATAAGCCGGAGCGTGTGACGACCGATAAGCACGCTGCTTATCCGCGTGCTATCCGCCGTATTCTGGGACGCAAAGTGCGGCATCGTACCAACCAGTATCTGAACAATCGCATTGAGCAAGACCATCGCGGGATTAAGCAGCGCTATTATCCGATGCGTGGCTTTGGGAGCTTGGCGAGTGCTGCTCGCTTTTGCCCGGCCTTCGATGAAGTTCGCCACTACTTTCGTGCCCGTTCCACCGCTACCAACCCATCCCCGCCCTTATCTCAACAACGTCAAATCTTCTGCCAACGATGGGCCGCCTTATCGGTTGCTTGGCAAACCGCCTGATCATGGACAGTAAAGGATCCAAACCGTATTAGGGTCCCTATCTTCCTGACCGCGTTCTGATTCCTGACATTACCTCACACATCGCCGGAACGCATTGTCACCGAGTTTCCCGGTTGGCTGAATGCATCAAACAATGTTAGCAGTGCTAGAATTCTAAGAAGTCGTTTGGAAGTCACCCTTCATCCCCGACCCTTCCGCTCGCTACAATGGGGCTGACTACGGACAGTTGAGAAGAGGTTATTCTGATGCCCCCCCTATTCAGCCGTATGGTCATTTTCCTGACTAGCTTATCCGTATTCATCAGTCCGGCATACTTTGCGCAGGCTCAGAGCCAGACACCGAACGTTTCGGTTGATATACAATTATTTCATGACAGCCCGTTGCTACAAGTCGTGTTGTCGCCAAGGCAACCCGGCGTGATCACCCGCATCAAATTGCCACCACCGTCGCTTACCTGGTCTTCGCAACTATCCCTGGATAGACAGTGGGTGATACTCCTCGAAAATATCGCTCAAGGACCCAGATTGGTGTACAAGCGGGTGGGCACGGTTAAAGGGACTGTTATTGCCAGCGAAAACGATGAGGAGAAAATTACGTTTCTCGGCTTTGATCGCGCTTCACATTACCTGCTATATGTCCTGTCAGCCTTCGAGCACTCGATACCTGATTATCGCTGGTCGGTCAACATCATCAACCTCGAAAGCGGGGCACGGACAACGCTCTACAGCCAATACAAGCGCGTCAGAGGATCGGGATGTACGGCGGGGCATGTCATGACGGAAATCCCGTCGATGCTTAATATGTGGAATGCAGAGGAAAAGCGTTTGCTATTTCTCACATCAATACGCTTCAATGAACAGGATGATCCACAGAGCGTACCGATTGGCTTTTATGCGCTCGATTTGAGCAAATTCGACTTGCGCAAAGGCGGTGTGTTCGCGATGCCCAGCATGACTGAGTTCTATCGGGTAAACAGGGGAAAGGATGTTTGCGCGTGCGAGGCAAATTTGGTCGGGCGTGAGACCCTTTCGCCGGATGGTTCGCGCTTGGCATTTGCTTATGCATCGTATTGCACCCGGTCAAGTACTGAACCGATCACCGTCCTCGATCTAAAGACAGGCCATATTCGGCAACTGCCGATAGACTGGCCGCAGGAAATTAACACGCATGGGGTGCGCAGTCTGACTTGGATCGCTGATGGACAGCAGCTTGCGTACATTACCGCCCATAACTTATTCACCCCGCATGAAAATGAAGTCTATTTACATGTTTTCGATCTGGCAAGTGATACCGTAATTCACAAGGCAGCCATTGATCTGGAAGGGAAATCAACCTGGATGGATGTGAAGGTGTGCGGCGACACGGTATTTCTGATGGGTATGTTGAAACAAGATAAATCATCGGTTTACAGGCTGTACAGCGCTCCGCTGGCTAATCCAGAGGAACAGACGGAACTCTTTAAGGCGTATAGTATGGGCAATATGGTGTGCGAGACGAACTAATAACTCACCTTACACCTTTCTATCATGTGTGGGCAAGCATATCCGCTGGAAGCGTCAGGAATCAGAACACGGGTGGATAAACGGACCTCAAGCGGGTATGCTGGAGCGTCACTGAGAAAAAGGCGCGCCGCATGAATTGTCCGCATTGCCAGTCCGAAAACACCTATCAGTATACGAAAACAACCAGCTTAGGCTATCGGGTGTTCAAATGTCATAGCTGTGGACGAACTTTCAACGAGCGAACTGGCACGTCATTCAACTACCTGCAATTTCCAACTGACATCGTGTTACTGGTGGTGCTGTGGCGAATACGGTGGCGCAAAGCCGATGTGCAAATCCGCGCACGGAACAATGTCG
Organism: Chloroflexota bacterium; assembly: GCA_040007395.1. Lineage (GTDB taxonomy): Bacteria > Chloroflexota > Anaerolineae > Aggregatilineales > UBA2796 > DATGFK01. The sequence continues at coordinate 922 of JBDTVG010000191.1, read as the reverse complement.
CCTTGATTGTGGGTGTGTTGGTCATTGTCTTTATTGGTGTATCGCTATTGCCGCAGGGCTGATTGGGATAACTTGTCACGAGAAAAAATCGAAGACTCAAAATACGCAGAGTACATAGGAGAAACTCGATTTCAAGAAGATCCTGCCGTTCTTCCTGATCGGGTTGATCCACTTGTGAAGTGGTCGGTAGGTTCATCGACCAAGAAGACGAAGCGATGAGACCCCTCGAAATCCTATTGTCCCTTGTTAATCTACTGACATTTTGCATTTTAGCGATTCCGCAGCTTCGCACAATTCGTTGGACGGGTTATTTGGTACTAGCCACAGTGCTAATAGCCGGTGTGCAGATGCTGGCTGAGGGCATACGCTGGCAGATGATCCCAGCGTATGCGTTAGCAGGGTCATTCTCTCTGGCCTGGCTCCTACAGAATTTCGCACCGGGGGGCTGGTTCATCGGACAACTACTGACTACCCGCTTCGCCATTGGACTGTGTGTTGGTCTGGGCGTACTCGGATTAGCGACCTCCATCGCTCTGCCGATGATTCTGCCCGTATTCCACTTTCCGCGTCCAGGTGGACCCTACCAGATCGGCACTGTGACCTATCATTGGGTAGATGCAAGTCGTCACGAAATCTTCAGCGCTGATCTGAATGCGCGTCGTGAGCTGATGGTGCAGGTCTGGTATCCAGCTAAGGGAGACTCATCATCTCCGCGTGCTCCCTATATGCAGGATGCGGACGCTGTTGCGCCAGCATTGGCCCGGCTGTTCCATCTACCGGAGTTCACCTTGGATCACTTCAAATACGTCGCTACAGATTCCGCTACGTCAATACCTATGGCAACCGATAAGCATAGCTACCCCGTGCTGATTTTCTTGACCGGGTTAAACGGCTTTCGCCAGTCGAACACCTTCCAGGTCGA
>JBDTVG010000190.1:0-5035 GCA_040007395.1 Chloroflexota bacterium | reverse complement strand
CGTGTCTTTCGGTTGATTTGGGACTGGTTTGGGAACTTAACCCTACCCACCGAAAAACATTTTGTCTACGTTTTTCGAACTAGCATATGACCCTACTAGTGTGCCAGACCCTTCGTAAGTTATCTTACCACTCGCTTTTAATCGTGACCTACATGGCCCTCCATCTGATGCAAGGCATTGAGGTCATTAGGCTGCGTAATCGAAATTTCCAGATCCTTGAGCAAGCCATCGCGCAAGCCATAAACCCAACCATGCACGGCAAGCTCCTGTCCATGTCGCCATGCCCCTTGTACAATCGTCGTATGGCACACATTGGCGACTTGTTCGATCACATTGAGTTCACAAAAGCGATCAAAACGGGACTGGTCATCTTCGATGCCATTCAAGCCAATTTCGTGCTTCTGATAAATATCCTTGAGATGCCGCAGCCAGTTATCGATCAGGCCGAGTTCCTTGTTTTGCATCGCAGCACCGACCCCGCCACAACCATAGTGTCCACATACAATGATATGGCTAACTTTGAGGACTTCAACCGCATATTGAATAACTGAGAGACAATTGAGATCCGAATGAACGACGACATTGGCAATATTGCGGTGAACAAAGACTTCACCGGGCATTAACCCTGTAATCTCATTGGCAGGCACGCGGCTGTCCGCGCATCCAATCCACAGGTATTGTGGCGTTTGCTGTGAGGCTAACTTCTCAAAGAACTGAGGGTCATGGGCGATCATCTGGGCAGCCCATAGGCGGTTATTGTCGAAAAGGTATTGAAGTGCGTGCATCGTTTAGTCCCGAATCTTGTGTGAGGGTTGCACGCAAATTATGCCGCACTGTAGGGGTTTGCAGTAGGGAATTTGGGCGGGGCTATTAATCAAACGTCCATTCGGAGCGACAGCGATTACACTTCCAGTAACCCGCTGACTCGCCGTGCTGGTATGTCCACTTGACCGCCCCACGCTGACAGCCGGGGCATTTTTCATGGGTTGGCAAGTTGGCGTGATCCCATTCAAGATTGCATCGAGGACAGACATAAGCGTCGTGTGTGCCACTCGCGCCGATCATCCAACATTGGCACTTGGGGCAGTTCTCATAGTGGCGTGTCTCGTGCTCGTTCCAGAAAGCCTCGCAGGATGTACATTCCCAGACGTGCCACTCATCGTGGTGATGCACACGCCCACCACAGTACGGACAACCCAGTCGCGCCGCCGTAAGGTCTTCTATCCAGTGAAAGTAAGTTTGAATTTCCTCTAGTTTGCGAACTGCCCGTCGCTTACCGAGTTTCTTGTGCAGCCACACTTCGGGCAAGAGTTTGCCTTTGCTGTTGTTGCAGCCATCCGTGCCATGACACAGCGGCAAGATATTCGTTGCGTTCGTACCGGGGCACAGCGGATTTGTCAGCGGAATCCAATGGTCTTGGGCTAGCGTGTGCCACAGCCCGCGTGGTCTTTCGCACACCGCACATTTATAATCCCAATATTCCAATGCTCGCTGCCAATCCTGTGACGTAAAGGTGTTGGGCAGTTCGCGCTTTCGCAGCAAATAGGCAGGCAGCGCAGGGGGTTGTTCAGCAGGCCAGTCACCACGCAGCCACCCAGAAAAAACATCCAGTAAACCGCTAAAAGAACGTTCGCCGAAGCCAGTCTTAGGCTGAAGAATTCTTTGTGTCATCTCTCATTACTCTGTCCATTGTACGGATAGATTGCCTGTGTCCAAGCGACTTTCCCGACTTGCTGCAAATAATAAGTTTGCCGTAAATAACGATAACGTTTCAATTACGTTTGTTAAAGAATACAACAAAAAGTAAAAATTTCAAACAAGGAACATATTGAAACTTAACTATTCACCTAACTTGCTAAGATTTACGCAGAATTTACTCATGTGAGAGGATTTATTCCCGCGTTGCTATTACCAACGAACGGATAGCAACGAAACCGTGAAAATGGAAACTTCCATGCGTTGGTCTGGAAAACTGGATCGCTTTGATGTCATGATGATCATCGCGATGCTAGTGTTGCTAGTCACCAAGATTGTTGTGCTGAACGGTGGGATGGGCGCAGTGCATCTAGTGCTGGTCGATCTCTCGACTACCCCTTATACATTGCATAATCTTGTGCCAGATACAGTGGTGATTAGCGAAGCCGAAGCGACATGGCGTGCCGACTCCAAAGCCTTGATCGTGGCGCGGCAGCCACCGGAGCGGAAAATTACCGAAGGCTCCACTTTATACAATACGTCTGATGTGGAATCGCCTTTAACCTCATGAATAGACAGTTCGCGCATCGAGTTAAACGGACAATCGCAAACACGGACCAAGCTATAGTGCGGATTGTCAAATCGAATTCACATTAGACGTACAATGTAGGCGTGACCACCGGAGCTGCGACTCTGCTGGTTCCCGATGAAGCCAACGCCCAAAGCAGCTTGAGTATCAGTCCTGCTGATGATCTCCTACTCTTTCAGCGTATCAAACTTGGCGAAGCAGTCGCCCATCCACAGTTGTGGCTGTACAGCTTTGCTACTGGCGATTTCAAAAAGATCGCAGAGAATGTCATGTTACCGAATTGGCTACCGTAGAGAATACTCATTCTTGTGGGTTTTGCGTTATCTTTATCAGTCACTAATCTCACTAATTAAACACTCCGAGGTATTGATTTTATGCCTGATCCACGTATCGAAAAACTAGCGCATACCCTCGTAACGTATTCAGTAGCGGTCAAACCGGGTGAGGCCGTCGCGCTGATGGGCGACTCCAGTAGTCTGCCGCTGCTTCGCGAAATCTATAAGCAGGTAGTATTGGCGGGCGGGCATTGTGTCACACTGCTCAGTGGCGGATCGCGGCCTCTGTCCGATGGGGTGGTGGGTGGCGACGATGTGATGGCGAACTTCTTTTTGCGCCACGCCAACGAAGATCAGCTAAACTGGATTTCGCCTGTCGAACAATGGGTTGTCAACGATTGCCCCGTCACGATCTCGATCCGTTCTACAGACAACACACGACGTGGTAGCAGCATCGACGCGAAGCGCATTTCGGCACGGGCTGCCTCGCGGGCAGGCATGAGCAAGACGCGCTTTGCTCGTTCTGCTGAGGGCAAACAACGCTGGACTCTGGCGATGTTCCCTACCGAGGGTCACGCTCAGGAAGCCGATATGAGCCTCGAAGAATTCGAGGATTTTTTCTATCACGCGTGCTTTGCCGATCAACCCGATCCGATCCAGTGCTGGCGGGATCTGGAAGCTAACCAGCAAAAGTACGTCGATTGGCTCAAAGGCCATGATCGAATTGTAGTACGCGGGCCAAACGCCGATCTATCCCTATCGATCAAGGATCGGACGTTCATCAACTCAACGGGGACACACAACATGCCAAGCGGTGAGATTTTCACGGGGCCAGTCGAGGAGTCGGTTAACGGATGGGTGCGCTTCACCTATCCAGCGATTAACGGTGGGCGACAAGTGGACGGGATCGAGTTGAAGTTTGAGCATGGCAAAGTTGTCAGCGCTACCGCCAAAAAGAACGAAGATTATTTGCTGTCGATGCTCGATACCGACACGGGCGCACGCTTTCTGGGCGAATGGGCTATTGGGACGAACTTCGGCATTAATCGTTTTACGGGCAATATCCTGTTTGATGAGAAAATCGGCGGCACAATCCACATGGCAGTTGGGCGCGGCTACCCAGAAACGGGCAGCAAAAATGAATCTGCGATCCACTGGGACATGATCTGCGACATGCGCGATGGCAGCGAGATCGTGGTGGATGGCGACCTGTTCTACAAGGACGGTCAGTTTGCGATCTAGATTACGCGGGGGTGATGGTATTTTCACGTCACCCCTTTCCCAAGGGCTAACGGATGAGATTGAATTGAGGGGAAATAGAAAGACAAGGGAAGTAGAAAAGGGTTAGGTACTGGGAGCAGCTGGGGTGTTAGTGGAGTGCCTTGCGGACATCGCCGACCCACGCATGGTGAATCAATGTCGGCATCAATTGCTCGATATCATCATGGCGGTGTGTGCGACCCTCGCCGATGCAGACAATGGGGAGGAAATCGGGTTGTTGGGGGTCAGCAAGGCGGCATGGTTAAGCCAGTGGCTGGCGTTGCCGAATGGTATACCATCGGCGGATACGTTCTAACGTGTCTTGGCCCAATTGGAAGGCGAGGCCTGCCAGCAGTGTTTTCTGAAATGGGTTCAGGGGTTTTTGTCTTGACCGAGGGACAAGTGATTGCCATTGATGGCAAAACCGGGCGAGGGACTTGCGATAAGTAGGGTCAACCGGGGCTGCATTTGGTCAGGGCTTGGGCGACTGCCAACTGCTTAAGGCTGGCCCAAGTCAAGGTTGCCACGAACGCCCATGAGATTGTGGCGATTCCGCAGTTGCTTGAGTTAGTGATGCTTCAAGGCGGCATTGTGACCAGCGACGCGATGGGCTGTCAAAAGAAGATTGTCGAGGTGATCCGTGCTCACCTAGCCGAGTTTAGCAATGATCGATAGCCAGAGCGTGAAAACGACGGAAGTGGGCGGTGAACACGGTTTTGATGAGGGCGAGAAGGTCAACGGACGTAAACGGCATATTCTCGTCGATATATTGGGCAACCTGCTGAAAGTCATGGCTCATGCTGCCAATATCGGTGAACGCGCCGGGGCGCAAAGACTGCTAGACGAACTGCCTGAGCCACTGTGGGAACGCTTGGAGAAGATTCTAGCCGATGGGGGCTATGAAGGGGTCGATTTCCAAACCGCTATTGAGCAAACTTTCGGGGTGCATTTCGAGATTTCCTTGCGCCCCCGCGACAAAAAGGGCTTTGTGCTGGCCCCTACCCGCTCGGTTGTTGAGCGAACCTTTGCATGGCTCGGTCGTTATCGCCGTCTGAGCAAAGATTACGAACATTTAACCCAAAATAGTGAGGGTATGGTCTACTTGGCTTCCAGCCGCCGTTTGCTTAATCGTCTTGCCCCTGCTTAATTTTCAAACACGCTCCTAGTAGACTAACGCACGGGAAGTGATGGATAAAGACGGGACAATTTTGTACGT
>JBDTVG010000189.1:0-7184 GCA_040007395.1 Chloroflexota bacterium | reverse complement strand
TTTGCTTATTTTTTCGTCCTTTTATAGTACCCTTTTCTTGCTCATTTCTTTTGCGCTCCCCTACTAGTATAGTGATAACCGATGCCGGGAGATGAGAACGATCACTACACCACCAAATAAAAGTGTGGGTATCCAACAAGATGTTCACGCAAACAAATCTCCCCATTCCTCATCAGGCAATGGATCGTCAAAATCTTCACTCATCCAAACCTGACCGCCGCTTAAACCGGAGATTCGTTTATTCGTATGAAGCAGTTGCAAGCCCTCTGCCATGCGATGAGGCGGCAACAATTGATAGAGCAATATTTCCTTCTCCTCAATGGCAAGCGAACTGCTGCCCCATTGAGAAATCTCATCCAGCTCGAAGCGTAACGTCTTTTCGACCACAGCCTGTATATCAATGTGGCGAGCGGCAACTTCCTCGATTAGTTCTTCGGGCAAGGTAACCACCAACGATTTGTCGCTCATAATTGTCCTCTTATCGGCGATTCAAAGTTCAGATCAGTGTAGGATAATTACCTATTTTGATCCATTTTTAAAATAGGTAGCTATCCTATTGGTCATCCAGCAAAGTACGCAACGCTTCAGGCTCCGTAACGGGTCGTTGACAGATGAAATGTTCGCACACATAAGCGGCAGGTTTGCCAGCCATCTGCATCCGGTAAGCCAGTAGCATGGGTGTTGCCGTCCCCCCGACATCTTGCGGAGACAAGGCTACAATTGCGTTGGGGCGGAACCCGCTGTTAGTTACTGCTAATAAGGCTTGGGTGGCACTTTGAGCCGGGTCGCCAATAATGGCAATTTCTTTGATACCCCGAATCAATAGATCGGCGGCGTTGAGCGCTTCGCCAAATGCAGTGGGATATTCTCGCATAGCATCTGCTAACCCGCGTAGCAAAGGTCGTGCGCTATCCTCATATCGCGCCTCACCTGTATAGGCTGCCAGCTTGACCAACACTTTCGCCATCATGCTATTGCCCGATGGCGTGGCGTTATCTTGCAAGCTGCGCGGGCGGGCAATCAGTGTTTCATGATCGTCGCTCGTGTCGAAGAAACCCGCCCCTTCCGGCACGACGAAATGAGCCAGCACCACTTCGGTAAGCGCAACAGCCTCACTGAAATAGCGCGGATCGAAAGTCGTCTGGTACAGTTCCAACAACCCTTCGCTCAGATCAGCATAATCTTCCAGATAAGCGTTGATCGCACTCTTGCCATCTTTATGGCTGCGTAACAATCGCCCGTCACGCTTCATGGCAGTTAATAAGAAGTCAGCATTGCGAATCGCGGCCTGCCGATAATCATCGCGATTTAACACCCGTGCTGCCTCAGCTAGACTTGCCAACATCAGCCCATTCCATGCCGTGAGAATTTTCTCGTCGCGCCCCGGATGAATACGTTTTTCACGTGCAGCATACAGTTTCGGGCGGGCTGAGGCCAGCCGTTCATGCAGCACATCCAGCGAAATACTGAGTTTCTTTGCGATCACGGCTTCGTCAATCGGGACATTCAGGATGTTGCGACCTTCAAAATTGCCGTTTGGCGTAATATCCCAGTAGGCACTGGCAGCAGCCGCTTCGTCCGGCGTAAGCAGGCTATCTAGTTCGTCCAGATCCCACACAAAAAACTTACCCTCTTCACCTTCACTGTCTGCGTCGGTAGTGCTATAAAACCCACCGTCCGGCGAAGTCATTTCGCGCAGAATATAATCGTAAATTTCAATGGCGATTTGCTTGAAGAACGCATCACCGCTGGCCTGCCATGCGTGCAGATATAAACGACTAAGTTGTGCATTGTCGTAGAGCATTTTCTCGAAGTGGGGAACCAGCCAGTGTTCATCAACGCTATAGCGATGGAATCCACCGCCGATCTGGTCATAGATCCCACCATGTGCCATCTTGCGCAGCGAAAACGTGATAATTTCCAGCGCACTCGGCAGCCGCGTATGGGCATAGGTTCGCAGCACAAATTCAAGATTCATGGGGCTAGGGAATTTAGGACGACCTCTGGTCAACCCACCGTAAATTTCATCAAAGCTGCGGATCATCCCTTGATAGGCCGCCTCAAGTAAAGTCACATTAAGTGCATCGTCAGCATGACCATTATTGAGGGCAAAGCCTGTTTGTTGCAACCCCTGTGTGACCTCACTAGCGATCTGCTCTACCTGTTCATGACGATTGCGATAAGCATCATTAACCGCTGCCATGATAGCGGTAAATGATCGCATCCCGTAGCGATCCGACTTCGGGTAGTATGTCCCTGCGTGGAAAGGTCGCCCATCGGGGGTCAGGAAAACGGTCATGGGCCAGCCGCCGCTTCGGTTAAACATCATCGTGGCCTGCATATAGATTTCGTCTACGTCTGGGCGTTCCTCGCGATCCACTTTAATGCACACAAAATCACGATTCATGATGGCCGCAGTCGCTGGATCTTCGAAGCTTTCATGTGCCATCACGTGACACCAATGACACGCGCTGTAGCCAACACTTAATAGGATCGGCTTGTTTTCGCTGCGTGCTTTGGCAAAGGCTTCTTCGCCCCACATATACCAATCTACAGGATTATTGGCGTGTTGCAGTAGATATGGGGAAGTCGAGTCTTTCAGTCGATTCATAAGGCAGTGACCTAACTCATAAAATGATTCATAGAATGATAAAGAGTGCTTAAGAAGTTTATAACATTATCGCGGTTTGGTAATACACTAAATTATAGGGAGGATTTGTGTAGCAAGGCATGATATACTTCGACGGTTTGCGCGGCAATTCGAGCATGGGTGAACTTATCTAGCACCCGTGCGCGACCTTGTGTCGAGAGTCGGCTACGCAGATCGCGATCTTGCATCAGGGTTATCAAACAAGTTTGCAGCGCTTGTTGGTTATCTTCTGGGAAGATCAAACCACTGTCACCGATAATATCTGGGATCGCGCCGCTATCTGCGCCAATAACTGCCACTCCGCAAGCCATTGCTTCGGTAATGACGCGCCCGAACTGCTCTTTCCAGTTGGGCAAGGTGCGCGATGGCACCACTAATACATCCAATTGTCGGTAAAACTCTGGCATCTGCACAGATGGCTTTTGACCAATAAACTTCACGTGATCTTTGAGATTTAAGTCGCACACCAAGCGTTCAAGCAATTCGCGCTCCTGCCCTTGCCCAATGATGTGTAACTGCCATGCTCCGGGTAGGTTTGCCAGCGCACAGATCAGTAAATCCACACCCTTTTCAGGCACGAGACGGCCTACGTAGCCAACGGTGAAAATTTTATCCGATGGACGTTCGGAGGGCGAAAACAGTACCGGATCGACACCGAACTGAGGAATAACCGCCAACGGCCCGCGATAGCCTTTTTCCCGCCAGACCTCAGCGGCGCTGTCTGTCCCGGCGATGGCGTAGTCAACATGATTCATTACGTATCGCTCGCCAAATGAGAAAGGGATCGGATAGCGCTTGAGAATATTTTGCCAACTAAAAAACAAGGTTTTCGCCCCCGCCCGTCGCGCCAACATGAGACTATGCCATGCCGCCAGATTGTAGGGTTCCTCATCGATGTGAACCACATCAGGATACAAGTCATGTAAGCGGCGGGCAAGCGTCGGGAAGTAGTGCAGGTGGAAATTGCCATTGAAACGCAGCGGCTCTACCAGCAGATCGTAGCCTTTGGTATAGGCTCGTTCTAGTAAAATGTCGCCGCTAGGATCGCGCCAGACAGGTGGCACAATCACTGTCAGTGAGACATCAGGCAATTGGGCGATTTCTTCCAGTTTGCGCTGGTAGATGCCGACGACAACGGCTTTGGAGATCATCAAAACGCGCATGAAGTTATTTGCCTAATTGGGGCGGGGCTGTACTTGGCACAATGCTAGCCTGTGTTATAATTCGCGGGCTTGGGATTTGGGATACCTGTTAAATTGCGAGACACTTTATGCGTCTGATCGCACGAAAAGTTTACATGACTGCTGGTGTGACACTAACTGCGCTGTTGGTAGCACTGGCGATTAGCCCCCTTACCTTGATCAGCTTTGCACAGCAGACCGCCAACGGTTCAATCTGTGTGCTAGCCTTCAACGATGCAAATCACAACAGCGTGCGCGATCCCGGCGAAGCGATTCTCTCGGATGTCAGCGTGAACCTGATGATCAACGAGAAAGTAATCATCGCGAACCACGTTACTGACGGGAAAGAACCCTTCTGTTTCCCTAACCTAGCCGCACAGCAGTATACCGTAAGCTTTAGCAGCCCGCTAAACGAAGCCACCACTTCGACTAGCTTTTCGTTTTCGCTGGCAAACGGCGAACAGACTACCCGTGAATTTGGCGCGGTGCCGCTTGCCACTAACGCCGCCGTGCCAACCCCCACGAACGGCATTTCTGTAACTATGACGCTCCCAGTACGCATCGGGCTTTCGGCAGTTGCCGCCCTACTCGTGATGATTTTTGTCGGGGCGATTGGGTTGATTATCTATGGGTTGCTGTGGGCAGGCCGTCGTTAGTCTACTCTTGCGCGACTACTTTTTCGATTTCGGCTTCCGCTTCTGCTTGCGGGCTGTGCCGAATCACATAGATAGCAATCGCCATCACGCCTACGATAAAGGCTAGCAATCCCAGTTCAAGCAGTGTCGAACGGAATGCGTCGGGGTTCGCTTCGAGTTTTGTGCTTTCGGCAGTGATGACCAACGTGCGCCGAATAGCCGCAATGATGCCGATAATCAGGAATGGTTCCGCGACCAGTTTGTGCGACTCCAACGATAAGGTCACGGTGTAGACAATTTCCATCGTCATCATGACCAGCAGCACGCCATCGAGGATGTCGATAGCGCCAGTGCCGATTTTGCCATCCATTAAGGCTTGCACCATTGCCACGATGCTGTTGCCCAAAAGCAATAACGCGAGAATCACCAACACAATGGCTATCAGGCTGAGTACCAAACGTTCAGCGAGGTTTAGGTAATGAACGATAAGGGAGTGGGGTTTTTGCGTCGATGGCTGCGTCGTCTGGGTCATTGAGTGTTCCTTGCGGATACTGCACAGTATTCCCGCAGTATAGAGCAAAAGCTAGAAACTCACGACTCAGCAGCCCTGCCGACAGATCTCTCAGACAATCGCGTCCAGCGGATCTTCGCTACTTTCCTCAGTCTTCCCCAGTAGATCCTCAACAGTTTGCAATAGTTCAACGACACGAAAAGGTTTGGCAATAAATCGAGCTGCACCCGATTCCAACCCTTGATGGATCACCTCTGGATCAGCGAGAGAACTCATCATGACGATTTTGGCATCAGGGCGTTTATGCTGTGCTACCTCGATCACCTGAAAGCCAGAATCGTCGCCAATGTGCATATCTGTCAGCACCAGATCGAACTGATGCTTCTTGAGGCGCTTGGTCGCTTTCTTGAGAGTCCGTGCTCCCTTGACCTTGTAGCCAACATCACGAAGAATTTCGCATACAGTTTCGCGAAACGTCTGGTCATCTTCAACGATCAGTATTCGGGGTAGCATTGGGTCACTCATCAATAAAATTTGTTTTGTACATGGGTTTCTATAGTAACTTTACTGGTTTTTGTCAGCCTTGTCTATAAAGAACATCATAAAAATTAGAATTGCCGCATGAAGCATCGTTTTGGATAAAACCTTGCCGCTCAATAACGATTAGCTTAGGTTATTGTATCATCATCGTCCGGCGTTAATGTTCCTTCTAGCCACGGAATACCAAACCCAAAGAGCAGTTTACCCGCTTCGGCAACGGCATGACCTAGCTGGTTTGGATCACTGAATAACCACCAGTGATCATCGCTGTCTAACTGGCGTACTCCGAATTCATCCCAAATCAGCTTGGTGAGGGTGATCTCAACTTTGGCTGAATCTTCTGATTTTTCTGAATCTTTATCTGAATCTTTAACGTTTGCCCGTGCATCCGGCCCCGCATTTCGCAGCAAATTGACCCGAAAACGAGATGGCCCGCTGCCTTGATAGTACAGTAGTTGGAACTCGACATAGGCGGCGAGGCCACTGGGCAGCGCTTTGGCATAGCGATATAAGCCCCGCGATTGGTGCATCGGGTTATTTTGCAGCGTATAGCCCGCTGCGGCGAAGGCTTGTCCGGCGACCCGTTCAACCATTTGCCCGAAAAATGCCTGTGGTGTATTCAAGCGCGGCACCCTACCTAAATCCAGCGTTACTACGTAGTGTACCGCAACTATGTGCCGCACAATGCGTAATCAATAGCATGACCAATCATAGAAATAAGGATAAAGCGTAATGAGCCTCGGACGTGGATGCTTGTGTATCATTTTGCCGCCGCTTGCGGTATTGGATCGCGGTTGCGGTACGGTGTTGATCGTTTTCGCGTTGACTTTGGCAGGTTGGGTTCCGGGCGCTATTGCCGCATTGGTACTCAACTATATGGCTTCCCAGCCGAAACAATTCTAAGCCCGATATGGAAAATCGTGGGCGATCCTATGTGATCGCCCCAATGCACCATATCGTAGAGGCCGACCTGTGTGGCGGCCCGTTTTTCTACAGTTGATCACTCCCCATGTTGGGCAAACCAAACAACGACAGGATCACCTCATATTGGCGGATCGCTTCGTCGCGCTGTTCGCGCAGGGTGAGCGCGATCTCGTTCATTTCGTCAAGTGTAACTAGCGCACAACAGGCTTCAGTTTCGAGCAAATCGACCTTCTGCTCAATATCGCGTAGGGCAAAGCGCATCGTGAGCGGTCCATCTTCCTGCCGTTCGATATAACCGACAGCTTCCTCGATCACCGCGCGAGTCGCCTTGATGGCCTGATCGATATTGGCGCGATGATTGCGTTCAGGCGGCATGTGTGGATTATCGGGTGGCGGATTCATGGCTGTTGACCTTGACCCCGCGCCATGCGGATTTCCTGCCAACGGTTGAGATGGTCAAGCAAGCGCTGCACCTTCGGAGCGATCTCAGCATCCATTTCTTCGATGGTACGGAGGCGTGGCATCTGGCGAAAGATCGCGACCTTTTCGTCCCATGTCAGTGGCTTGTCTTCGAAGATGACTTCCACTTTTAGCGGGATATGAGCAGGCAGCAATCCAGCGATACGCGGAGCGCAGATCAACTTCAACGGTGGTGGCGCTGCCAACAATAGTATGGGCAGGGAGCATGTAGAATCATTGACCCCTAACCCCCAGCCCCTTCCCCCGCAAGCAATGGAAGGGGG
>JBDTVG010000188.1:0-14236 GCA_040007395.1 Chloroflexota bacterium | reverse complement strand
CTTTCCGCTGTCGCGTTAATCATCGGCATTGTTAGCGTCATCTATGGAGCAGTGCTTGCCGTTTCATGGTATCAACGCCCTTTTCTAGGAGTTTTGACTACCAATACACTATCTGTTGGTATGGCTCGACCACTCCAATCTGAATCGTGGTCTGGGTTAAAGGCTGGCCTAAGGGTCAATGATCAGATCCTGCAAATGCACAGCGAAACTCACCTGACCGAGGATGTTGTTTTTGATGGTAGTGTGTCACTCTTGAACGGGGCGATGGCGCGGCTAACACCGGGTGAACTGGTAACGGTACAAGTGCTTCGCCCCGCCAATGGCAAATCGCTCACCCCAAGCTGTGCTAATTTCGAAAGTGTAACCGCCGACGGTGTGGTGTGTAACTACAGCTTCCGTGTGGTGCAGATGCCCCTGCCCGACTTTCTGTTGCAGTTTGGAGTTGGGTTCATTGTTGCTCTGATCTTGCTAGCAATTGGCGGCGTTACGTTGATTCTGCGTTGGTGGCAATCGACTCCCCGCCTGATCGCTGTGATTTGTGCCGCTGGCGCGTTTGCAGTAGTAGGCCGCTTTGAGCTATTAACGACTTTCCAGATGGTTTTGCCATGGTCGCTGGTCGTATGCGTTCTGGCTGGCGCACTGCTCTATCTGGCGATGTCTTTCCCCTATACACTAGTTGTGCTGCGGCGGACAGCGATACTGCGGCTGCTGCCTGTTTTCTATACTGTGATCGGGTTTATCGTCTGTGTAAGTTTCTATCGCCCGAATGACCCAATTACTTATAACAGCACGCTGTTAGTTGCGTTAATTCTAGTTGGGTTTGCCGGGGTTGCTCTGTTCGTCAGTCTGCTAATGCGCCGTAGAACCTCGACTTCTGTAGTGCTGCGTGATCAGGCAACATTGGCATTGCTCGGCATTTCCATTGCTGTCGCCCCGCAAATCCTGTGGGTGCTTACCATATTGGGAGAACGTGTTGCCCAAGCTGGTAATATCAACCTGACAGGTCTCAGTTTCTCAACAGTGTATCTTCTGCCTCCGCTGGTTGTCTTCCCGTTGGGTCTTAGCTTTGCAGTGTTGCAATACCGCAAGATTGACACAGATCGCATTATTGGCGAGGGGTTGATCTATTCGGTACTCGGTGTCATGCTGATTTTTGGCTATCTGCTGATTACCAGCGCTACATACTTTCTGACCTCTGGCTTCGTGCGTGCCGATAATCCCATTTTGATTGCCATCACCTTGTTTATCATTGCCCTGCTTTTTACGCCGATGCGGCTAACATTAGGGCAATCGATTGATCGGGCTTTCTTCCGCCAGCGCCGCATCTACGAAAAGCGAGTCGAGCAGTTTGCCCGCAGCCTGACAACTAGTGTTGATCTGGCGGATACAGTTAGCAAACTTAAAGAGCAGCTAGAGGATACTGTCGCGCCTAGAGATATTTTCTTCTTCTTGCTCAATCTAATGAACAGCGAATATGAAGTCTACGTAGATCCAGCCGTAGGCCACGCGCAGACTGATATTCGCTTTAGCTCTACCAGCCCATTAGTTCAGGTGTTCTCGAAGGATATGAGCCTGCTCCACGTCGAGGCGACGCACACACTCCCCCCCGAACTCGTAGCGGAACGCGCCCGCCTCGCTGTGTTGAACACACCAGTAATTGTGCGTTTGCAAAGTGTAAAACGTCTGAATGGCTTCCTAGCACTTGGCCCCCGTCAAGATGGATCACCCTACGGCTACGAAGATTTGCGCTTTATCGAGAGTCTTGCCGAACAAGCGGCTTCGGCTTTTGAACGTGCTCAGATGATCATTGAGGCACAGCGTAACGCTAACGAACTCCGCGTGCTGGCTCAGGTCAGTGCGGCACTCAACATCGTCATGGACTTCGACACACTGCTAGAATTTGTCTATGCACAGGTCGATAAAGTGATTAGTGCACCCAACTTCTATATTGCACTGCGGGAACCAGAAGGCGAAGACCTGTACTATACGTTTTATCAAGAGGAAGGGGATCGTGTGCCAGAGCGTGAGGGCTACCGCTGGCACATGGGTCGCGACTTGATCAGCGAAGTAGTACGCTCTGGGCAGCCAATTAGAACCGACAACTACCTGCAGGAGATGGCTCGCCGCGATCCTCGTGTGCAGGTGGAAAATTCTGCGCTGCGGGGCTGGATGGGTGTACCACTAAATGCAGGTGGATCGACAGCGTTAGGTTGTCTGGCAGTGGCAACCACCGAAGCTGCTGTTACCTACACCGCCGACCAAATACGCATTTTCTGGAATATCGCAGACCTCGCGGCAACCGCGATCTATAAGACCCGTTTGTTCAGTCAGGCCGAAGAGCGTGCGCGGCAGATGAAGGCGCTCAATGATATTAGCTCTAAGCTAGCCAGCGAATTCGAAAATCTGGATGCACTGCTGCAAGTGATCACGGACTCCGCGATTGAGATTTTGCGCGGTGAAGCGGGGAGTTTACTGCTGCGCGATGATGCGACGGGCGATCTGATCTTCCAGCTTGCCGTTGGTGGTTCCGGTCAGGAACTTGTCGGTAGTCGCATTCCGGCGGGCAGTGGTATTGCCGGAACTGTCGTTCAGACTGGACGACATGTCATCGTCAACGATACCCAGCAGGATGCCCGTTGGTACGGTGAGATCGACCCCGATGCAACCCCGATGAGCCGCTTTAATACTCGTGCCATTCTGGCGGTGCCGCTGACTACCCGTGCTGGCGTGATTGGTGTGCTTGAAGTCATCAACAAAAGGGACGGCACTGCCTTTGTCGAGGATGAAGTTAACCTGCTAACCCTTTTCGCTGGACAAGCCGCCGTCGCTATCGAGAATGCGCGGTTGTTCCAGATGACCGACAAAGCGCTGGCGGAGCGCGTTCAGCAGTTAGACAACATGCAGCGCATCGACCAAGAACTTAACCGCACGCTGGACTTCCGGCGCGTGGTGGATCTGACGATTGACAATAGTATTCGCGAGTCAGGTGCCGATACAGGCGCACTGCTCATCGTCAACGCCGACCCACTAGGCTTTGAAGTGGCGGGCAGTGTTGGCTATCCAGATGGCATTCTAAGCACCAATGAACTCTATCCAATTACGTTGGGGATCATGGGCAAAGTCTATCGCACCCGTCAGCCAGCTCTGATCACACAAGTGGAGATGCAAACGGAATCCGATCATTATGAATTTTTGCCCGGCGCACAAAGCCAGCTTGCCGTGCCACTGTTTACTGGAACTGCGGTCAGTGGTGTGCTTGTGCTCGAATCTCTCAGCAGTGACATCTTTACGATGGTGACTTCCTCATTCATTCAGGGTCTTGCGGAACACGCCAATACCGCCATCACCAACGCGCAGCTATTTAGCCGACTGGAAGAAGCGAATGAGGCGCGTAGTAAGTTCGTCGGGTTTGTAGCTCACGAACTCAAGAACCCAATGGCTTCCATCAAAGGCTACGCAGAGGTACTGTTGGGCGGCATGACAGGGGCAATGAGCGAACAACAGCAGAACTTCATCGCGGTAATCCGGCGTAACGTGGTGCGTATGCAGCAGTTGGTCGATGACCTGAAGGACTTGACCGCCCAAGAACGTGGACAATTGACACTGAGATTGGCTCCAGTCAGCTTTAACAATGTGATCCTCGAAACGCTCCGCCCACAACAGCGCGCTATCGATGAGAAGAACCAGACCGTCAACCTGAACTTTTCAGAAAACTTACCCCTCGTGTGGGGCGACGAACTCCGGTTGATCCAGATCATGACGAACTTTGTCAGCAATGCCAATAAGTATACGCCGCCCGATGGGGCGATCACGATTATGGCGGAAGTCACCGAGAATAAATGGAATCCGAATGGTTCACCGGAAGTCATTCACTGTGCCATCGTCGATACGGGTATTGGTATGGACGACGAAGACCTCAAGAAGCTGTTTACTCCGTACTGGCGCAGCGAGAACGCACGAGCGCGAGAACAACCCGGTACAGGTCTGGGCATGACTCTTACTCGTGGTTTGGTTGAGCAGCACGGCGGCACAATCTGGGTAGAAAGTATTATCAATGTCGGCACGACCTTCCATTTTACAGTGCCACTAGCCCCTTTGGATGAGAAGGCCAATCCTGTCGTGGATCGGTAAAGACAAGCCAGCTCAATGCGTTGAGGTGAGGGGATCAAATGCTTATTGTAGTATTGCCTTGAAACCCCTCGCTTACAGCAATTCTCAACGAGATTGAGCGATTGCGTTGTGGATGATTTAGGAGTTAGCGGGTGTTTGACAATTGATAAGTTGACCCCTAACCCCCAGCCTCTTCCCCCGCAAGCGATGAAAGGGAGTCAAGCCATTCTGGAAGTCCCGCCTCGCTTGCGGGGAGGGATTTAGGGCGGGGTTAACTATTTCCAAACACCCTCTATGGTTCAGGCGCATAATGGCTTCAGAATAACGAAAATGCCAAATCGTAACAAGACGACAATCTAGTTGGTGGCACGGCGGGACGGCGCATAGGCTGTCCCCTACCCTAATATTCTATTGGGCGATTCGGTGTGGTCGCTCGTGATTTCCCCCTAATTCCAAATACAGCTTGTTTCGTGTGCAAGTCCTTGACATAAATTCTAAAACTGATTACCCTGTATATAGTTGCAAAAAGCACCTCGCGATGAAGTTCGCGTTACACCTTTGTGGTTAATGACTTCTACTTGGCTCACGCCCGGCAGAAGTTTTTTTTGTCTACTACTATCTCGCAAAGATAAGGATCATTGATGCAACCATCAAAGCGCAGCACTGATACTATAGATCGGGTCAAGCAAGCACAATTTCGGGCAGAACGCCGCACCCGTCGCCAACGCGGTTACGAGATTGTCAATGAGATGTTCCGCGTTGATCCGCTTGAACATCTTGCTACACTCAAAATGGTTGTCAAATGGGTCGTACTTGGTAGTGCCGTTGGGGTGCTATCCGGTACAGCCTCAGCGATCTTTCTGGTGTCGCTCCAATGGGCAACGGCGACACGGTTGGCGAATCCCGGCTTGTTATTCTTGCTGCCAGTGGTCGGCATCGTGCTAGGTTGGCTGTACTATCGCTTTGCTGGTACGGCCTCACGTGGCAACAATTTGATCATTGAGGAACTGCATATCAACCAAGCCTCTATTCCGCTGCGGATGGCTCCGATGGTGCTGTTAGGCACGCTGCTTACCCATCTTTTCGGCGGATCGGCGGGGCGCGAAGGCACAGCGATCCAGATGGGCGGCAGTCTTGCCGATTGGCTGCAACGGGTGCTGCACTTGAATCGCGAAGATCGCCGTCTCATGCTCGCCGCAGGTGTCAGCGGCGGCTTTGGGTCGGTGTTTGGGACTCCACTGGCAGGTTTTGTGTTCGGGCTGGAAGTGCAAAGTACCGGGCGCATTCGCTACGACGGCGTTGTACCGTGCCTGGTTGCCGCCATCGTTGGGGATTTTGTGACCCGCGCTTGGGGAGTCAAACATGCGATCTATCCACGTCTAATGCCAATGGAGTTGGACATGGCCCTGCTGCTCAAAGTGACAGCGGCGGGAGTCGTTTTCGGCTTAACGAGCTTGCTGTTTATCGAGCTAACGCATGGCATTAAGCATCTGGTGGGGCAATTGGTGAGTTGGCCTCCACTGCGTCTGTTTGTCGGTGGACTACTGGTTATCGGCCTGACTTTGCTCATCGGGTCACAAGATTATCTAGGGCTGAGCTTGCCATTGATCCAGCATAGTGTGGATGGCACAGGCGTTGTAACATTCGCATTTCTGCTCAAAGTGGTGTTTACCGCTATTACCTTAGGGACGGGCTTTCTGGGCGGCGAAGTGACTCCACTGTTTGTTATGGGGGCAACCGCGGGCTATACAATGGGTCGGCTGCTGGGAGTCGATCCGGCGTTCATGGCTTCGATTGGCTTTATCGCTGTTTTTGCCGGAGCCAGTAATACGCCGATTGCCTGTGCCTTGATGGGCATTGAACTATTCGGCGGCGGTTCCGCGATCTACCTGATGCTAGGGAGTTTCGTAGCCTACCTTGCAGCGGGGCATCGCAGCATTTACACCACCCAACGAGTCGCGGTGCCTAAAGCATTGGGGATTGATGTGCAGGTTGATGAGAGCCTCGAAACGCTTGCCAAACGGCGGCGGGGCTGGCTCTCGGCGCTAGCATATCTCATCGTCCGTTCAGACGAACAATAGATAGTAACTCACGTTACGCAGGCGATGTTTTACGCCAGATTGCCCTCACCCCCAGCCCCTCTCCCGCAGGGCGAGGGGAGACAATACCAGTGTCTTGAAGTCCCTCTCTACGCAGCGGAGAGGGATTTAGGGTGAGGATGCGTCAGGTGAGATAGTAATTGCCCGCCTCGTATTTACTCGTAACGCAGCACATTGATCGGTTTTTCGGAGGCGGCAGTCCACGCACTCAACAGCGTTGCTACCAGCGAGATCAGCAGCGAAAGCGCTAGCAAGATACCGACTATCCCCCACGAAATCGTCTGGGTGATGGGGATCTGTGAGTTGATGGATAGCAATAGCGTCGCGAGTACTCCAATCCCGACACCTATCAAGCCACCAATCAGCCCAATCAGGCCATTTTCTAGTACCATCTGACCGAGTACCCGCCGTCCCGACAGCCCGATAGCCTTCATTACGCCCACTTGACGACGGCGTTCCAACGTTGCCAGCGATACAGTATTGGCAATGATCACGGCTCCGGCAAACAGCGAAAGTACCGCGACAATACTGGGGATTGCCGTGAACTGTTCCAGCAAGCGCCGGATCAGCGTCTCGAAGAACCCTACATCGAAGGGAAACACACCGGGAATCGAGGAGAGGTTGACCAATACTTCGTTCAGATGTGCATCGTCTACCTGTGCCAACGTGAATTCAAAGGTTGGATTTACGCCCGCCGGAATGGCATCGATGGGCGCGGTAAATGTGCCAAAATTACTGAGTGAACTGGCGTTGAGGTCACGTTTATTTTGTGGGCTGCGGACTCCAACAATCGTAAAGGTTGCCTCTTTACCGCCAAAACTCATCGTAACTGTATCGCCCACCTTGAGTCCAAGCGCGTCCGAAAATGGCGACGATTGCATAAGCATGTTAGGTTTGCCCGCGTCTTGAGCATCCAACGGACGACCACTAGCCACGACTTGCGGCAGATAGGCAGGCGCGGCAACATCGGCGGTGCCGACAGAACCCAGCGAATTGATTACGATGTCACGATACGATACGGCATTGCCACCCTTCCGCCCAAAGGAAGGGATCGGATTATCTTCTTCCTTGATGCGGCTAGCGAAGTTAGTGTCGCCGTTAACAGCCACCAGTTTTGCGCTATATTGGCCTACCTGATTGTAGTGAATTACGCCCGGTTTATCTTTCAACTGCGCCAAAATGAACGGGCGTTGGAGCGCAGGAACCAACCCAAAGATCATGACATTACCGCCCAACACTTGGGTAAACTGAACGTTGAGCAAGCGCGGCACGCTCTCTGCCATCAACGTAATGACGCTCAGCGAAAAGATCCCGACGATGAGTGCGAGCAAAGTCGAGGCAGTCCGGGCGCGGTGAGTCCCCATGCCGCGCAGTGCCAAGCGCAGATCGACACTGCCAAAGGCAGGTAGTTTGCCAACAATCGCGATTAGCACATACAGCAGCCCGACAATTACGGTCATCATCACTGAAGCGATAGCAATCCCAATCACGCCAACCAATAGATTGCCGATCAATTGTCCCGCGATCAAGCCAACCGCGATTACGACTAGCAAAATCCCTAACCCTGTCGGCAAGCAGCCCGCCGTCGGCAAGCTCGCCTCGTTGGGACGCAGCACTGTTGCCGGACGCACTGCCGCCGCCGTCAAGGTTGGCAGGAAGCCAAACACTGCGGTAATAAGCACACCCAATAGAAAGCCGGTGAACATCGCTTGCGGATAGAGCCGGAAGCCAAGCGCCTGAGGCCAAACGTTTTGGGCAAATACGTAGATCCCGAGGCTAAACACAATTCCTAGCAAGATCCCCAATAGACTGCCCACTACCCCCATGATGATCGATTCGACCAAAAACATGGTGGTGATTTGGCTACCTTTGACACCGAGCGTTTTCAATACAGCGATCTCGACGGTGCGGCGGCTAACCACCACCAGCATCGTGTGAATAATGCCTGTCCCGCCGATCAGCAGTGCCGCCAAGCCCATCACAACAATTAGCCTATCAATAACATCCGCGACGGTCTGATTCTGGGCGCGGACATCGTTAGTAGTGGTGATGTTCAGACCGGGGACTTGTGCGCCTAGCGAAGCGGAGAGCGCCGCCACATCTGATCCCGCCGGGCCTAGCATATAGACTTCACTGGGCAAGTTGTCAACGTTCAAGACGGCACTTTGGGCATTGCTGAAGTACGCAAATCCAAAGAAAGAGGCCAGCATATTCCGCACATTGCCTTCGATATCTGTCGGCACGATCCCGCGCACGGTGAACTGTTCGGTGGTGCGACCTACCCGCACAAGGTCGCCAACCTTAATCTTGTTAGCATCGGCAAGATTCTTCGAGATCACGACATCGTTGCCGCCCGTGAACAACTTCGACAGCGGGACACCCGGCGGATCAATCGCCGTGACAGGGCCATAGAAAGGATAGACTGCCGGGTCGATGATATACGAACTAATGAACTGAGGCCGTCCAGCATTCTGTTTGTTGTCCAGCGGTGTAACTTGAATGTTGGCATCGCTGATCACGGCAGTTGTCTTGACGTTATTGGCTTCAGCCCAACTTTGGATCTCCTTGAGCAGTTCGGGCGAAAACTCTTGCCGCCCATCATTGACAGCGGTGAGTCCGATTGAATTATCGAACGCCCCACGCAGCGACACCTTGAGATCGCCATGATTGATCGAGGCAATATTGCCTGCCAGTGAGTCGCCAATGGTCAGGCTCAACGAACGCAGTGCGACAATTGCCGCCACACCCGCCGCCACACAGAACAGAGCGAACGCTGTGCGCCGCCCATTGCGTGTCATATCGCGCAGCGCGTGTTGAATGTAAAAGTTGAGGTGTTTCATACTTTTATTACCTCGCCGCTTTCGACGATCTGACCGTCTACCAGCGTAACTACACGTTCCATCGCCGCCGCAATATTCGGATCGTGGGTAACAACTACAACGGTGGTACCCGTTTCGCGTTGCACCGATTCCAATGTGCTGAGGACGACTTTGCCTGACTCGGTATCTAGGTTTCCGGTAGGTTCGTCGGCTAACAGCAGCGGCGGATTGTTCGCTAATGCCCGCGCAATTGCCACACGCTGCTGCTGCCCGCCGGAAAGCTGCGACGGACGATGGTTCAATCTATCGCCCATGCCAAGCAGTTCCAGTAGTTCTTTGGCACGTTTACGCGCATTGAACTTTGGATGACGGGCGAATTCAATGGGCAGTGACACATTTTCGATAGCGGTCAAGGTCGGCACAAGATTGAAAAACTGGAAGACGAAGCCGATCTTTTCGTTGCGGACTTCGGTGAGCCGCGCTTCAGACAGCCGCGTAATGTCAATCCCATCGATCTCAATCGTGCCAGTCGTGGCATTGTCCAGCCCGCCCATCAATCCCAGCAGTGTCGATTTGCCGCTGCCCGATGGCCCGATAATGCCAACTCGTTCGCCCTTGTAAATATCAAGGCTGATGCCACGCAAAATGTGTACTACGCCGCCACCTAGCGGCAGATCCTTTGTCAGGTCACGGGTACGTAGGACGCTAGCCCGTTCTGTGCCTGTTGAATTGAAAGCCATTTGTTTCTCCAATGCCTTTAGTGGATAGTCCATTTTGAGTCTACGCGCTCTGTGTCGCGAAAGTTGCGATGGGAACGCCGCCATATCAGCTATTTTACGACAATTTATACAGTTCAATTACACTTAGAATCCATTCTCCTTATTGACCAGATCAGCCAAATCGCGGCGGATGGTCTCTAGGTAAATATTTAGCGGTCTACATCGTGATCGTCGGGCAACTCGCCCAATAGCTATGGCCTTCATTTAAAGCAGGAAATGAGTAATCCCTGACGTGTTCCCCGTCGGCGTTATATACGGTTACCCCGACAATAAACGCTGACTCTGTGCCATCCTTTGTCACTGTCACAGCGATATATTTACTGTCGAGTGACCAGTCAAACGATGCTGAAGGCGCGAAACGGATCATATTTAATTGCTTGGCTGGTAGAGGCGCTAGAGCAAACATATATAAGGTTACATCACCACTAAACGGACGAATAATTAATGCCGTATGCAAATGATCTGGAGAGAGGATTACATTCCATTTAGAGTCATCATGAATTGGCACATCAGTGATAAGATGCTGCTCATCTGTTTTAATATCATACCAACTCACATGGTCGTTATTCGCAGATGTAAAGGCAAGCCATTGTGCTGGTAAAAGCCAATGGGCAAATTTTATTCCGGTGAGCAATGGTTTTAGATTCCCTGTACTTACATCTAACTCAGCTAGAGTCGCAGGTTTATCGTAATCATACTCACCTTGAATGACGTATACGGCGTGTGAATCCGCTGCCCATACGATAGGCTCGATCTCGAAGTCTGGATAAAAACAGTCGCCACAATACTCAGGTTGTGCAAGAAGGCTTGATAAGGTGACGTGATCTTGCGGGAGATATTTTTTCGCCTGAAGGTCTAAGATATCGAGCGAACCCAGTGTTGGATCTCCTGATAGAATCGCTATATATCTACCGTCGGGCGACCAAATGAGATTTTCAATCCCACTATCTGGCAAGTCAACAGGCGGCAAGACATAGCCAGCGGTATCCGCATCTATTATGATAAGTTTTCTATCATGAACGAACGCCAATTTATGACCTTGCCAGTGCTGTCCAATAAACCTCCCGTCATAGGGATCGTCTAATGCAGACAGATTTAGACTTGTAACTTTCTTTTGGCTAGCTGACCATATCGCTAGCTCTGTATTTTTTGTTGTGTAATGAAAGTAGGCCATATACTGGCTATCGGGCGACCAGCCAAGAAGTTCAGTTTCTAAAAATGGGGCATCATTCCATAAGGGTTTTAATGCAGCATTATACGACTGAATAATCGTTCGCTGTCCGAATTTGTTCGCTTCGGCAACAATAACTTTCCCTGTCCCCTGACTCATGCTACCCGAAACAAAGGTGTAGACAAATTTCTGGCTGTCAGGTGACCACATAAACCATACATTTGCCCCGCGATTATTTGGGATTTTGGATTCTAGTTCGATAGGTGCATCTAATCCCGACTGTACAAACAATTGGCCTGAACCATCACCGGAATTGTCACCCGGATTCGAGGATTCGTACACCATTGTGGTATGGTCTGGCGACACAGCATCGACTAGGTTGATAAAGTTAGATTTCTCGACGGTGAAAGTCATTCCGCTCTCAACATTTGTAATCCAGTTTTCAGGATTGCCAGGTGCTGTAACAAATAGGCAGTGGTTACTAGCGGCAGCGGCGGGTGCAGCAGAGCATAAAACGATGGCAATGACAACGCGACACATAATACGCACCGTAGCAATCAACTTTTTACTCCTTGAGAAGCCATTTGATAATCAATTTTCCGCACGAACAAACCTCAACGCGATGAGGTCAAGAGGGGTTAATGCCGTGAACAATGCTGAGTGCCAACCCATTGTGAAATACCTACTACATGGCCTTCTCTCATTATCAAATGCTTCTTACTGGTTGGGGGCAATCACAACCGCTTCGCCTTCCAGCACAAGTAGCCCATCTTGGTTGGTACAGGTTGTTTTGAGGGTTGTAACACGTGTTCGCTCTCGGAAGCCCGTTACTTCAGCAGTAGCACTAATGGTGTCGCCCAGATAAACAGGAGCCGTGAAGGTAAGGGTCTGTTTTAGATAGACGCTGCCTGGCCCCGGCAAATCGTTGGCAATGAGCGCCGAGATCAAACTGGCGGTCAGCATCCCGTGTACAACTCGTTTGCCAAAGCGTGTGGTGGCGGCGTAGGTTTCGTCGAGGTGAACCGGATTGGTATCTCCAGTCAGGCGGGCGAAGGCTTCGACATCCGCGGCACTGAATGTTTTGGTACGGCTGGCTTTCATCCCGATTTCCAAGGTTGACATGACTCGCCCTTCTCAAGTAATTAATCAGGCGCAGGTGTAGTCAGAGATTGTAACGCCGATCCGGGATTGTTACGGCACAAGATGGTACAAAACCGCAACATATCAACGCATAAAGAACCTGAGTTTTGGATAGGTGTTAGCATAAAGTCAATGCTTTGGCCTGTTTTTGAATCAAACCCGCCAAAACATTGACCAGAAAGTTCAGCTAGGCGTGGCGTTATGCTGCTAGCCGTTGCCAAATGTCATCGACATCGCAGAATAGTTCAAGTAAACTCATCTTAGGATACCTTCCGAGTCGATCTTTAAGTCTGCTAACTCAAAGATACCGTTTTCTTCGATGGGTACCCCCTACCTTTCCGAAACTTAGGTTACTTATACAACTCCAAACAACGTGGACAATCAAGATCGTTGGTTAGTGCCCGATCTGCCCGAAAAGGTGAGAACAAACACGCCATGCGATCTTTTCCATTTTCGGTGTTTTGGCTACACTGTACTTATCCGCAGAAAAATACCCACGCCAAATTGGATGATTTGAATGAAGTTGTTTATCAGTTATTCCCGCGACGATAAAAACATTGTGTACGAACTCGCCAACGATCTCCGCGATGAGAGCAATCACAGCGTGTGGATCGACAAGGCACAGCTTATCGGCGGCGTGGATTGGTGGAAAACGATCCTCGACGGGATCGACGAGTGCGAGTGCTTCGTGTTCACCATGAGTCCGCGCTATATGGCATCGATCTACTGTATGGCGGAACTCGAATATGCCCAAGCCCTGCAAAAGCCGATCTTGCCGCTCAAGCTCAAAGAGAGTGATCTACCGCAAAGTTTGCAAGCCATCCAGTTCGAGAACATCAGCGAACTTACATTGGACAAAGCCATGCGCCGCTGTGATCGGGCGCTCTATAACATCCAGCGACAAATCGATCACAATGCCTATCCTGCGCCTATCACACTGCCGCGCCGTCCATCTGTACCTAAACTAAAAGCGGCTGATCCACAGAATCCGTATGAGCTTTTCGCAGAGGCCAATCAAGCCGTTGCGAATGGCGATAGTCCCAAAGCGGAAAGCCTGCTCCAAAAGGTGATCGACTCTGGTTCGCCGGATCTGATCGCAATAGCGGTTGAAATGTTGGCGGAGCTACGACTAGATCAAAAGCGTGTAGCGGCCTACACGCAGATTATTAAACTGGCGGAAAATCCGGCAACGCTAGCGGGCGCGAAGCGATTATGGCGCGTCTATGTGAAGGAGTACGGCACAAGTTACGATCCGCGAGATTATGCGACCAAGCTAGCCGATGCACCGCAAGTAGCGGAACCGCGCCAAACGCAGACACGACCAAAAGATAGCATCTACGAATCGCCTGATCCGCTCTACAATACAATTGCTAGGAAAGCGTCCACACGGAAGTTCACACTGCCGCTGCTGGAATGGATCAATATCCCGAAAGGGAGGGTAACGCTGGAAAATAAGGCGGGAACCTATGACGTTGCGCCGTTTGCCATTGCCAAATATCTGGTGACGAACCAACAGTATGAAGCATTTATCGGTGATGGCGGTTACCAAGAAGATCGCTGGTGGAAAGACCTTGCAGGCGGTAAGCAAACGCCTAAAAACCCGGAATGGAACACATCCAATCACCCCCGCGAAACGGTAAACTGGTACGAGGCTATAGCTTTTAGCCGTTGGTTGGCAGCGAAAACCGAACTACCGATCACCCTGCCAACAGAAATGCAGTGGCAGTGGGCTGCTATCAAAGATACGGGTTGGGATTATCCCTATGGCAAGACCTTTGACAAAACCAAATGCAACACTAAGGAAAGCGGTAAAGGTCAGACGACCCCGGTAGATCGTTATCCGCAGGGCGCGTCGCCCTTTGGAGTGCTGGATATGAGTGGCAATGTGTGGGAGTGGACCTTAACCGAGTACGAAAGTCCAAAAAGTAACAATATAACTAATAATTTGGCCCGTGTGGTGCGCGGTGGTTCTTGGCTCGGCGTTCAAGTCCTTGCGCGGACGGCCTTTCGCCACGGCAGCACCCCTGATGATCGGCTCGGCCTTATCGGTTTTCGGGTAGTGTGTTCTGTCCCATTGCCTTAGCTCTGGCCTCTGTTCCTCTGATCTCTGGACTCTGA
>JBDTVG010000187.1:0-2982 GCA_040007395.1 Chloroflexota bacterium | reverse complement strand
CCCCTTGCTTTTAGTATAGCCGTTTCCTTTAACTCCTATCTGATCTGACCACTAGTTACTCAGACCATAGAACAGAGTATTGCCCAAAAAGCGATAGTCCATTTCTTCGTAAAGTGGGCGACCCATCGTCGAGGCCACCAGAACGCTGTTGGGGCAGCCCTCGGCGGCGGCATCGGTCAGAACACGCATCAGCAGCGCCGAAGCCACCCCTTGACGGCGAAACGGGCGGAGTGTCCCGACATTCCAAATCCCGGCAATATGATCGTTTAACAGGACAGTCGCACAGGCCGCTACTTCGTTACCGACATACGCCAGATAGTGCCGAATCATTGAGTCGGTAAAATGTTCAGTGCGGACGGCATAACGCCCGATCTCTGGCCCCATGAAGAATGTCCCATACAGAATATTCAGCAGTTCCGTCTGGTGCTGCGCCGTAGCCTGTATGATCTCCGCTTCGCGATGGAGGTAGTGCGGGCGGGGCAGTCCGCGCAATCCAAAGATCGGATTGCTGGCGCGTTCGCTATAGTGGGAGTCGGTTAGCCATTGTGCCCGTTCTAACGGCTCAGGCTCGGTAAAGACAATGCTGTATTCGGCACGATAACTTTTGAAGAAAGCCGCCGCCGCTTCAAGCAATCCCCGGTTGAGCGCGTGGGGATTATGAAGCCACAGTTGGTTGATGCTGTGCAGCCATGGGGTGCCGCTATAAGTCAGGGTGTAGTCGGGCGTGTTGTAGGTAATGGCGCTGGGCGCTTGCCAGTAGATCCGACGGTAAAACATTTCGACGCTGACTGCTGCATCGCTCAGATCCATAAGCTGCTACGTTTAAGTTGCTAGCGGCAGCGTGAAGCTAAAAGTGCTGCCTTCGCCAACGGTACTGTTTGCCTTGATACTGCCGCCATGTCGTTTCAGGATCACCCGCGCCATGGTTAGGCCAACGCCGCCGCCGGGGACATTTCGCACGGCTTCACTTTCGGCACGGTACATTCGTGTAAAGATTTGATCCAGATCATCAGTCGTCATTCCGATACCATGATCGGCTACACTCACTTGGGCTTTACCTTGTTGTGCAATGGCCTTGATCAAAATAGGCTGTCCAGAGTCGGAATACAGGATCGCGTTGTTCAGCAGATTGTAGACGACCTGTTGCAAGCGCATTGCGTCGCCCATGACGACGATTGAGGGCTGCACCTCAAGCGTAATGGTGATCTGCTTAACGTGCGCTTCGCCTTCCAGACCGACGATGGCTTGCTCAATGACCTGACCAAGATCGACGGGCAGGTTTTGCAGCGGCATCCCCGATTCAACCCACGCCAGATCGACCAGTGAGTACGCGACATGTTGGAGCTTGGTCGCGGTTTGGGCGATCCGTGCCACAAAGCGATCTTGTTCAGCGTTGAGCGGACCATACAGCGTCACCAGTTCCGCGAAGCCAAAGATCGCAGCGGAAGGGTTACGCAAATCGTGACCAATCGTGGCGATCAACTGTTCACGGCGCGAATCTAGTTCCTCGCGTTCAGTGATGTCCTGCAAGACTACCAAGCGCCCACCTTCCGGTTGAGTCTCGGCAATGCCAAGCGCGATCCGGTTGGCAGGCAGCACTACGTGCCGAGTCAGCGGGTCGTTGCCCAGCAGCAAATCGAGCAGATCGGGTAGGTCGCCAAAGACCGAGTCGGGAGGCTTGGCATAGATTTCTTCCGGCGTACAGCGTAACATTCCAGCAGCGGCAGGGTTGATCCGCAGCAGAACACCAGTATGATCCAATATAATCACGCCGTCAGAAATGGTATTGAACAGTAGATTAAATTGGCTGCGCCATGCGTCAAGAGTATTGTGAGTGACCATAGCCCTATTGTAGCACGTTCCCATTGAGTTTTTGGTAGTTTATCGGACACCCTATGCACATTTTGCTTATCTTTATCGATGGGATCGGGCTTGGCGAAGACGATCCGGCAACCAATCCCTTTGCGGTTGCCAACACGCCAACGTTGCACGCGCTGGCAGGCCACCAACGCTGGCTAAAGTCAACGCCACGCACCGAGTCGGATCGGGCGATCTTTATCCCCACTGACACTCGCTTTGGCATCCCCGGCAGACCGCAAAGTGCATCGGGTCAAGCCGCGATCCTCACGGGGCGCAATGTCCCTGCTGAAATTGGCGAACACTATGGCCCCAAGCCTACGCCAGCAATCCGTGCTATTCTGGCAGAGAACAACCTATTCAAGACACTGACGACACAGGGCAAACAAGCGGCTTTGCTAGATGCTTATCCGCCGCCGTTTTTCGAGGGCATCAATAGTGGTAAGCGCCTGCGATCTTCGATTCAGGAAGCGGCCTTTCAGGGCGGAGTCCCGATCCGAACGGTGGAAGATTTCTATGCAGGTCGCGCCTTGAGCGCCGATTGGACGGGGCAAGGCTGGCGCGATATGCTTGGTTACGCCGATGCGCCTGTGTACAGTCCTGCGGAGGCGGGCGCATATATGGCAGCACTCGCCCGCAGCTATGATTTTTCGCTGTTCTCGACATGGATCTCTGACGAGATCGGGCATCGCGGCCCATTCAAACGAGGCGTGGAGTATCTCGAACTATTCGATGCAGTAATGGCGGGTGTGCTGGCGGCATGGGACGATAACGACGGCTTGATCATTATCACCAGCGATCACGGCAACATGGAAGATCTCTCGATCCGGCAGCACACCGAAAATGATGTACCAACCGTGATCATCGGTGGGGCGCGTAACTCCTACGCCGAAAACTTCCACTCGCTGATTGATATTACGCCGCACGTCCTACAAGCATTGTTGCCAAGCTCATCCTGAGTCCCTCTCAACGCCATAATTTTTCGACGGACAACGCCTGCGTTGTCCCTACCCATTCGCACGGAGACGACGGACAGGACCTGCCCTGTCCGTCGTCACTGATCACGTTATATAACCTGAGTTTCGGATAGGTATCCTGACTATGACAAGGAAATTGGGAGAGTCC
>JBDTVG010000186.1:0-12894 GCA_040007395.1 Chloroflexota bacterium | reverse complement strand
ACAGCAAGGTGATATGGTGGTTGTGACCCTGATCAACAAATTACCCGTTAGCACGACGATCCATTGGCACGGCATTGGCCTGCCCAATGCCGAAGATGGGGTGGCGGGGCTAACCCAAAATGCGGTCAAGCCGGGTGAATCGTACACTTATCGGTTTATCGCGAACGATGTCGGGACATACTGGTATCATTCGCATCAGGAGACCTCGATTCAACTGCCAATCGGCCTATATGGTGCGCTTATCATTGAGCCAAAATCGCCCGCCGTCCACTATGATCATGACTACACAGTGTTCTTGCACGAGTGGGGCCGCGGCAATCATACGCTCACAGGTTGTCACGATAAATGCCCTGAAACCCTGACTGTCAATGACAACGCCAACAACGTATCCTTCGCTGCCCAGCCCGGTGAAACCGTTCGAGTGCGGGTCGTGAACAGCGGCGACGAAACCCATATGCCTGTACTCGTCGGTGTGCTTTTCGAGGTGATTGCGTTGGATGGACACGATCTTAATGGGCCGATACCTTTGAACAACGTCGCTGTGCCGATTAGCACCGCGCAACGCTTCGATCTCAGCTTCGTCATGCCGTCGAGCGGCGCAGTGACCCTCATCGATGACGATAGCCGCGCCGAACCAGCCCAGCACCCGATGGCAATCTTCGGCGCAGATCAGACGAATCAGACGACTGCCACTTATCCGGCAAACCCGACTCCATTCGATTTCACCACTTACGGCACGCCAACTACTGACCCAATTACGGTGAATTCACACTTTGATGAGCAATACGATCTAGTAATGGGGACTCAACCAGGCTTCTTTAACGGTGAGATGGGTCTGATCTTCCCGATCAATGGCAAGACTTACCCCAACATTCCCTCGATCACGGTTAAGCAAGGCGACCTCGTGAAAATTCATATGTCGGTCAAGGGCATGATCCCCTTCGACCACTCGATGCACTTGCACGGACACTACTTCACGGTTTTGACGCACAATGGCAAACCGCTGTCGGGCAGTCCTGTACACCTCGATACGCTGAATATTGCATCGGGCGACTCTTATGATGTCGCGTTCCTTGCCGACAATCCGGGGTTGTGGATGCTGCACTGCCACATGGTCGAGCATGACTCGCACGGTATGGACATGATGGTGAACTATCCCGACATCTACACGCCCTATACCATCGGAACGGCTTCCGGCAATAACCCGTTCTAGCGATAGGTAACTCCAAAACGCAGGGTCGGGCTGGCTCAACCCCTACAAAATACAGCTTGATGTAGGGGCGAGGCCTGCTTCGCCCGCTCAAATGATCTAATCACAATCTCAAAAAGAATTTACGCTACGGTTAACAATTTGGGTAAATGTGTAAAATAGAGGCGAAAGTCATGCCCTGCTCACCACTAAAATTTAGCCGTGAAGCAGGGCTACGTGAGAAGTAAAATAATGACCGATCCCGATACAAGCCGCCTGTTGACGAATACCCGAAACCCACACCCCTATTTCTTATGGTTAATGTGGATCGTTTGGCTGTCATTTTTGATCCCGCCTGTCTCCACCTTAATTCGCTTGGATACAGTGCCTCTGCATCTTGTAGTGACGCTAGGATTGCTGGCGGTCTTCGTCGGGATCTACATGTCGGCAACGTGGCGCAATGCTCAGTCTCTGAACGCGTTGGTACCACTAAAATCGGAGCCCATCCCCAAAACCAAGTGGCTGACCATTGCGGCCTGTATCGTATTAAGCGTTGTCATCGCTACGTTGGGACGCGGATATGGTTTTTTCGGCACATTCATTTTTACCAGCGCCTTTGTGAGTGGTAGCCTCCCTGCGCGACGTGCAATCCCGACGATTGGGGTAATTTTGATCGTGATCTTTATGCTAGGCTGGCTTGGCAATTTCGATGTGACTGACTCCGGTAACACTATCATCGTTGCTTCGGTAGTCAGCATCACGACGCTAACAATGTCACGTTCGATTGTAGCAGGCCAAGAATTGCGGGCGGCGCGGGAAGAAATTACGCATTTGGCGGTCATGAATGAGCGCTTGCGGATTGCCCGTGATCTGCATGATCTGTTGGGGCATAGTCTCTCGCTGATTACGCTTAAAAGTGAACTTGCCGGACGGTTAATGGCGGTTGCCCCGGATCGGGCAGCAATCGAAATCCACGATATAGAAACTGTCGCTCGAACGACTCTACAAGAAGTTCGCGAAGCCGTCGCACTCTACCGTCAGCCGAGACTTTCTAGCGAACTACATGGCACACGAGAAATTCTTGCCGCTGCCGGGATTGGTTATCAGTTTGAAGGCGATGAACATCAGATAGACACCCTGCCTCAGACCAGCGAAGCTGTCTTTGCGTGGGCAGTGCGGGAAGGCGTAACCAACGTGATCCGCCATAGTCGCGCCCATCAGTGTACGATTCGGCTCACCCACACGATACAGACTGCCTCTATCGAAATCATTGACGATGGAATCGGTAACAGTATCGCTGCTGCGGTTTCTCAGGGAGAACCGAAAAATACCAGCAGCGGTGGTAATGGTCTATACGGCTTACGCGAACGGGTGGCGCTCCTGAATGGGCAGTGTGAGTCTGGCCCTTGCCCCAATGGCGGCTTTCGTCTGGCTGTGACTATGCCACTCATCCAACAGATCCAACAAAATAATGAGGTGGTGGCAATGCCGACTGCTTTGCTGAAACGCCCTGCTGAACTGGAAGAAAAGAGTTAACCACCATGATTCGAATTCTACTTGCTGAAGATCAGGCAATGGTGCGGGGCGCACTGGCGGCACTGCTGATCCTTGAAGGGGATATGGAGATTGTCGCAGAGGTCGGGCGCGGAGATCAGGTTGTGGAGGCTGCCCTCGCCACGCATCCTGATGTGGCGCTGCTCGACATTGAGATGCCGGGGGCAGATGGAATCACAGCAGCAGCGGCGCTCCATGCTCAATTGCCAGCGTGCCGAATACTGATTTTGACGACCTTTGGACGGCCCGGTTATTTGCGACAAGCGATGGCAAGTGGAGTCGTTGGCTTTCTGACGAAAGACGCGCCTACTGCCCAGCTTGCCACTGCTATCCGACGGGTGATTGCAGGCGAACGGGTAGTCGATCCCGATCTGGCGCTTGCCGCCCTCAGTGAAGGAAATAATCCGCTGACGGATCGGGAGCGCGAGGTATTGGTGGCGGCGACTCGTGGCGCGACAATTGCGGAGATCGCAGTATCGCTGTATCTCTCCGAAGGGACAATCCGCAATTACCTGTCAGTCGCTATTCAAAAACTAGGGGCACATAACCGGATCGAAGCCGCACATATCGCGGAGCAAAAGGGCTGGCTGTAAGATTTTGGGGATGTTCCAATGTAAGGTAGTTCAGTTTTTCCGAAAAGTGCCTTATAATTGGTATAGTAAAATGCTGTGATTATTTGGTTGTTGGCAACCCTGCTAACCATTGTTAATTATGGTAGGAGAAAGAACGATGTCTCCAAAGACTAAGCGTCGTCCAATTTTACCAGTACGCCATGAAAGTTTTACTTTCAGGACTTTCGCTCAAGTGGGTCAGGACGGGTCGATGTTGGCGTGAAGGTGGTGATGCGTTAACGTGGAGAGCATGATAACTAAACGCCAGTATATTGAGTATTTGCTGAATACTCCAGTCAACTATACGTGCAGCAACTTGGCTGAACATCTGGAGGGAGTGAGCCACGATGCGGTCAGTGATTTCTTGCAGCGAGGTCGAGTGACCGCGAGCCGATTGTGGGAATTGGTGGAACCGTTGCTGAAAGATAGTGAAGCCGCCTACCTGATTGTCGATGACAGCGTCCAGAACAAGCAGTATTCTCAGCAAATTGGCCTGGTGCAGCGCCAGTACAGTGGCGCGGAACATGGCTTAGTGCGTGGAATCAACATCGTCAATCTGGTGCATTTCGACGGGCAGGAGGCGTATCCGATTGACTACCGGATTTACGCGCCCGGCGTTAACGGCCTGACCAAAAATAACCTGTTTGCCGAGATGCTCATGGCGGCCAAGCTGAAGAAAGGCATTCAAGCCCGGACCATCCTGTTTGATAGCTGGTACACCAGCGTTGCTAATCTCAAGTTGGTTGCTTTTCTGAACATGATCTTCATTGCGCCCATTAAGGACAACCGTTTGGTCAGTTTGAGTAAAGCCACGGGGTACATTCATGTTCAGGACATTGACTGGACACCAGACCCGTGCTGGCTAAAAAGTACACTAAAGGTCGTTTTTCGGCTGCTCATGGCACTCGGCGGTAAATATGATGAAGTCCTCCCAAAACCGGAAATGCGCGAATGGGCTGCAAGGTATCCAACACCGGGGACGCGGGATTTGGTCGTGCAGGCAGGTATGGGGGATAAATCAAAATCAGGTGGTGAGTGGCAATCGTTGGGTCAGAAAGGGTCAGACTAGAAAGGTGACTACCCCGATGGCGCACGGTCTAGAGGGGTCGGCAAGGGGTTTGGAGAGGTTTAATGCATGGTTCAGGCAAGGGCATCAGGAGAAATTCGCTGACGCGCCACCGTCGTCGGGCCAGACCGGCCGCCATAGCCGGCGTGCGGGAGCGATAGCGACGTGGACGAGCAGCAGGCAGGCGCAGAGAGTCATGGTAGGAACAGAAATGATAATAGGCGATGCCCCAGTAAATAAAGTGCCTCAGCGACTCTTCAGAGCGGGCGAGGGACCATGTTCGGCGGGATAAAGGGGGGATGTGCTCGCGCAGGGTAAGATTCATGCGCTCGACGTAGGCGGTCATGATACGGCCGGTCAGGTGAAGCGCACCGAGCGCTGCACGCAATTGAGCCCGGGTGCCGCACACCGCGAGGGTGTACATCGCCTTGAGCTTGTAGCCTAATTTGACCTTATGGAGCTGACCATACAGCAGACGCTGGTCAACTTGCCAGACTGGCAGCCGTTTACCCACTGGCCAGACCCACTGCCCGAAATGGGCGGTCAGCGCGTAGTAATATAGCCATAAGCCGTCCGTGGTGAATACTGGTGGCGCACCGGGTGCCAAACGAAGCCATACCTCGTGAACGAACAGCATGGCATCATCATGACGGCGCTGTCCAATGTGGATAACCGGAATTAGTTTGGTTTGGGCATCCAAAGCCACCCAGACAAATAGACGCTCTTTTACGCCGCACAGCTTGGTGACCAGTTCATCCAGTTGCAAATGGGCACATACCAGATCGTGGAAAAAGTGGTTATGCAGCCGGTAGGCGTGCTGCCCGCTGCGCGTTACCCAACGGCGGATGGTCCGCTCATCATGCTTGAAAATTCGACTGACCGCTGATACATCCACCCCTTCGCTAGTGGCGGTCATCACCTCCTCCACACGCCGCACCGGCGTTTTGAGGTCGTACATCGGCGTGTTGCGCCGACTGCTGAATTTGGCACCACAGGCCTGACACCGCAAATACTGGACAGTATCCGCCCCGTAGTGCTGTCCGTCCCCAACCAGCGCGTGAACTTGCCCATCGGTTACCCCATAATAGACACAGACTGGCCTTGGGCAACTATACCCATCTGTGTTCACCAACTTGGGCCGCCCGCGGCTACTTTTCTGCTTCCGCCACGGCTCCACCACCTTTGACTCGTGCTCAGGACAGCTTCCATGCGCCGCGCCACAGACTGCGCAATCGCGTGGACTTTGTGGGTGACGTTGTCGTGCCTTACTGAGTTTGGATATCTGTTGCCATACGATACTGCTCCCACCCCAGCTACCCCAACCCATCCACACCACCCAGATCAGCATCACCTCATACACCAA
Source organism: Chloroflexota bacterium (assembly GCA_040007395.1). GTDB lineage: Bacteria > Chloroflexota > Anaerolineae > Aggregatilineales > UBA2796 > DATGFK01. Next base: position 7,111 of record JBDTVG010000186.1, on the reverse strand, counting down.
CCGTACCATCTCAATAAAAACGATGTTCATGACCCATTTGTTAGGTTATAATCGATTTTCCAACGCCGAATTCTATGACTCTCCGCTTTCGTTGTCCACCCTCATTTATCCCCCATACCTGCCTGCACGACCAGACCATGGAACGTGGAATACCCGCTTGTTTGGCGAGCTGGTAGCCCGTTGCCGGGTTATTGCGTAAGAGTTCGAGATAGATTTTAGCTTCATATTCTGTGAACCCAACAGCGATCAGACTCGTCATCAAATCCATCTTGCGTTCCTCTACCCTATGTCAATTGTTGTGTGTCGTCTGAGGAATTATGCCCCAAATAACACATCGCGATTAAACGCAAGCAATCGTAGTCCATTCAAAACGACTACAGTTGTGCTTCCTTCGTGACCTACCACACCGAAGGGGAGGGCCAGATTGAATCCGAGGGCACTGATAACCAGGATGACAATCACGGCGATGGAAAAGGTCAGATTCTGATAGACAACACGGCGTGAACGACGGCTCAGGTGCATTGCGTAAGCGATATTGCTTAAATCATCCGACATCAACACCACATCTGCGGTTTCAAGGGCGACATCTGTTCCGGCTGCGCCCATGGCGATACCAATCGTTGCGCTGGCAAGGGCCGGAGCATCGTTTACGCCATCGCCTACCATCGCCGTCGGCCCATATTCCGCCTGTATCGACTTCACGACTTCGACCTTATTTTCGGGCAGCAAATTCGCGCGCACGTCGTCAGCACCAATTTGCCTGGCAACAGACTGTGCGACGCGTTCATTGTCTCCCGTTAGAATGACTATATGTTCGATGCCTGCCGCGCGGAGCGATTTCATGACGTTGGCCGCCCCTTTGCGCAACTCGTCGGCAACCGCAATCACGCCCAACCATGCATCACTATAGACAAGTAGGGTAGTTTTGCCTTCTGATTCTAGTCTGTCCCGCTCATCGAGCAGACCACTCGGTACACTTAGGTTATGCGTGGTCATCAGGCGTTCGGTCCCGACCAGTACCTTACACCCTTCAACGGTCCCACTGACGCCCATTGTGCTGGCCGAAAAGGTCATCCGCCAGCAATTCTGGCATAATGAAGGGGTGAAAATGGACCGCATTGGACACGGGATCAGACAATGCGACGGGTCAAGTGAGCGGCAGTATGCATCAGGTCAAAACAACCTTACCTCGACTGGGCCAATGCGTTGTCCCTGCCGCTTGGCTGCTTGGATGTAATTTCCGCACCATACGCCCCGCAACAGCGATTCCTTAATGAAATCTATCAGTCCATCGCCAATCGCTGAGTATGCCTTATTCAACATCACGCTGGTCAGGCTTCTCCACAATCTTGATGACTTGACCCGTTTGGATCGTCTCTAGCACGTGGCGAACTTCTGACATCAGCGGCAGCAGCGTTTCAAACCTGTTGTTTTTGGCAGAAAGAACCACAAAGCTCACCGGCTGATCGATAAGTTGCTGCTGATATTTCAGATTGCTGTCGATAGTGAGGAAGATGTCGAACGCGCCTATCATCAGGCGCAACAGTTCACCATTCTTCTTGCCTGCCCAACCGGCTTCGGGAACCGTCATTACCTCATGCTCATTAAGTGTTTGCTTGAGCTTTCGTGGCAGGCATTCATCAATGAGAATCTTCATGAACGGCAACAGCTCCAGCGTATTCCAGAAATTGGATGACTTGTTCACGGGTCACCGTTGGAAAATCATCCAAAAAAGTATCAATCGTTTCTCCGGCTGCCAGATAGTCAATTAAGTTATGCACCGGGACTCGTGTTCCGCGAAAAATAGGGGTTCCACCCAGAATGTCAGGGTCCTTAACAATTAATGTTGTAAACATGGTGTTCTCCTGCTGTTTGTTTTTATTTTATCATCATTCCACGCACTCACTGAAGCAGATTATCACGGTTCTGTGCGAATCAGAACGCGCCAAGCCGGATAGGCAACCAAAGCTCGTTGAGTTAAGGGCAGAATAAGCTTCTCCCCATCGTACGGAGTCAGGGGAAAAGGCACTACAACGCAAGTGTCACCTTCCCCCTGACCGTTTATTTCAGGCAGATTTGCGAGTTTCCCAGAGCACTTCGGCGACGGTTGTGCGGCTTGTGCGGATACCCCGTGACGTACGGAAAACCCCTATCTTTGCCTACGGAAGCGCACATACTCGGTAGCCTTGCTGGCAATAAATTCAATCTCAGGACAATTTGAGCCTTCCATTACCCGCATCACTTAGGATATAGCACAAGTGATCGTGGCTGCATGGTCCAAATGTCAATGCAGCCAGCGCTTTGCCAGTTCTAGACCGATCCGGTTCGATCATCGATGGCGTCGATGGACAATCTGATGAACCCTGGCAATGGAAATATGGAATTCGCGAGCGAGTGATTCAAGTATTTCTCCTGCCGCGTAACGACTACGGATCAGGTCATTTCGCTCTTCGATGGTGAGAGACTTTTCAGGCTGCATAGGCGTTGAGTACAGGATCTGCAAAACGAGTGCTGTGGCCAATGAGACCCGATTCAAGCCAGAACCGTTTCGTGCCCCGACAGCCCCGTGGGGGCACAATACGGTCATGCCCTAAACCGCCTTAACTGGGCGGTTTTTGCGTTGTTGGAACGGATGTATGCCGACGTGCCAGCAGCGCCACCCATCCTCACCACACAAGCCCGCAACCAGATCCTCGGCGACCAGTTCGCCGAGCGAAATCAACAGATCCGTCAGTTGTATGCCGAAGGCATGATTCTCAAGGATCTTGCCCAGATGTTTGGCATTTCCAAAGGGCGCGTGCATCAGATCATCCATTGGCAGCACGATTAGCGAACAGACCAGAGCAAGTATGCAGTGGGGCAACATCCATGCAGATACTCCGGGGCTGTAGGCTGCGCGGGTGTTCCCCCGTGCCGGCTACTAACCTCATCTGAGCGTATTTCGCACGTCCCAACGCAGCCCACGACCTTTGTCGTTCGTTATACTCAGCCGAACATACCCGTTCAGGTTGGCTGAGGAGAGATGAACATGTTGGCAGCGCTTTTTAATTTTGGCAAAGCGATCATCCGCCAGGGCATTCAGTGGATCAATCAGAAGCTCCAGCAATTGACCAAACCCACGGATGGCTCGGCTGTCTTGGAAACGGTCAGCGACCTGCTGCGTCCCAAACCCGAGTTGGTGTTGGAAAATGCGCTTTTACGTCAACAGGTGATCATCCTCCAGCGCGGGGTCAAACGCCCGAAGGTCACCAACACTGACCGGCGACTTCTCGTCTTGCTCGCTAGCCGACTACGCGCTTGGCGTAGCGCTCTGGTCGTGGTGAAGCCGGGGACGTTGTTAGCCTGGCACCGCGAACTGTTTAAGCTAGTGTGGCACCATAAGTCCGCGGTCAAAATGGGCCGTCCGCGTCTGGCCCCTGAAGTGATGGCCCTCATCAAGAAGATGGCCAAAGACAACCCGCTGTGGGGCAGCGAACGCATCCGAGGGGAGTTGCTCAAACTAAACCTGCATGTCGCCAAACGAACTATTCAGAAATACATCCGCCAGGTTCGACCGCCACGTCCCTCCACGCAGAACTGGCGCACTTTCTTGCACAATCATGCCCATGACGTCTGGGCGTGCGACTTCTTGCCAGTGATTAACCTGTTCTTTCAGCAGTACTTCGTGTTTTTCATCGTCGAATTGGCCTCTCGGCAAGTGGTTCACTTCGGCGTGACCGCTCACCCGACCGATGCCTGGGCCGCACAACAGCTCCGCGAGGCCACCCCCTTTGACCAAGGCCCCAAGTATCTTATTCGAGATAATGACAGCAAATATGGCATGGCTTTTGCCCGAGCCGCAGCCGGGGCCGGGATCAGAGTCCTCAAAACCCCGGTGGCTGCGCCGAACGCCAACGCGGTGTGCGAACGCTTTCAGCGATCCGTACGCCGCGAATGTTTGGATCACCTGTTTGTGCTAAGCCAACGGCCTCTGTACCGCACCATCCAGGCCTATGTGTCCTATTTCAACGAGGAGCGTCCGCACCAAGGTCTTGGTCAACGTATTCCCGTCCCTTTAGATCCCATCTCACCCGCATTGGATACCTCCAAGCCCATTGGCATTTTTCCGGTTTTGGGAGGCCTTCATCATATCTACCGACGAGTGGCATGAGCAGCCGAAGTACGCCCATGGGCGTACTTTGTAGCCAGCACGACCCCACAGCCGATTCTCGTGGGCCATCTGCTTGATCAGGGCAATCGTTTCAGCGGGTACTCGTGACTGGTGAGTCAGTGTCTTCGTTTTGCGTTTCCACACCAGACGAAACATCTGCCGATGCCAGCCTAAGAGTGTCTCCGGTTTGACCAGCAACAGCGCCTGTCGCCAGGCTCGTACGCGGCTAGCCAGCAGCACTAGCAATAGCCGATCGCGATCTTTCAACCGTGGTCGCTTGACCTGTCGCTGCAAGACAATCACTTGTTGGCGCAGAAGCGCATTTTCGGCGATGAGTTCGCGCTTACTTACCAGCATGTCGCCTATCACACCACCGACCAGCGTTTCTTTTCTTGGCTCAATCCACTTCACCAAGCGTTCACTCACGACCCTCACAACACATTGCACAATGCCTTTGAGATGATTGATGAAGCGGATTAACATGATAATTTCTCCGAGCAGCTTCTTTTCGACTGGTGAAATCCATTGTAACCAGTCCACGTTTATGCAGGTACTTATCAACTTTTGAGGCCGTTTTGTGCTCCGATGTGTGAAGTAGCCACCACAGTAATTGACACATGCCTGCCAAGTGCTATACTTTGGCAATACAGACCAACTGGTTGGTCTGTTAATAAGAGGCGGAATATGCCCGAAGACGCAAAACAACAAATTCTAGCCGCTGCGCTGGCTCTCTTTGCTGAACAGGGTTTCGGTAAAACCAGCATCAACGATATTGTTCGTGCTTCAGGACTGAGCAAGGGTGGTGTCTATTGGCATTTTGCCAGTAAGGACGAGATCGTCACGGCTATTTTTGATCAGTTTTTTGATGGGCAGATGACCGCCATCAGAGCCGTTCTTGCGGATACGGATTTGCGTGCCACAGAAAAGCTTACGCGCCTCATAGAACTGAGCGGAAATGACCTGGAAGCAATGGTTTCACAATTCCCCTCTTCCCTGGAGTTTTATGCACTGGCAGCGCGAGACAAACCACTGCGTATCCATCTCGTGCATTATTTCGGGCTGTATCAGGAATATATCGAACAGTTGGTCGCACAAGGTACTGCCGATGGCGAGTGGCGGCAGGTCGATCCTAAATCGACAGCAATGACGCTTATCGCTCTCTTTGAAGGGGCACTCCTGATTTGGGGTGTGATGCCCGAAGCCTTTCACTTGAACGACCAGCTTGAGAAAGCAATCGCTCTGCTGTTGGAAGGGCTTAAACGCCGTGACTGAACTACGAAACTTGTAATCAATGGGGCCGACTGGCGGGCTGACTGTGCTTCGCGTGCGCCCATGTCTAATTGGAGGATAACCGTGTTGAAGAAAACGCTACTATTTGCCCCATGTGCCTATAATCTTGCCGAGACCACCCGCATGATAGAAATCGCAAAAGGGATTGTTCAGCATGAGGCCGCAAGCAAAATTTTTGACATTCAATTCATCTCCGATGGTGGAAATCTTGAGCCTTTGATTGAAGCGGAGGGGTTTCCACTGAAGAGAATGGAGCCACGCTTAACCGAAGCGCAGATTGAACATATCGCAAAGGTAGACAAAGGAGAAATATTCGCCCCTGCGCTTTCCCCAAAAGAACTGATCGATAAAATTGAAAATGAAGTGGAATATCTCAGAGAATTAAGACCGACAGCCGTTATTACCGGGTCGTATATGACTATTCCGGTGACTTGTCGGCTATTGCACATTCCGCTTGTCTGGGCAATCCAATCCACCTGGCTGGAGGATTTTTTTTCTAAAGGCGCAGGGATGACGGATGGCATTGCTTTTATGCCATTCAAAAAGATTGCTGACTTGATGGTCTTATTATTCATCAATTTTTGGATTAGGGTTGGCTTCTTAAATCCAGTGAATCAAGCCGCCAAGCATTTTGGCGTAAAAGGATACAACTCCATTTTTGAATATTGGCGAGGCGACGTTAATCTGGTTGCTGAACCTGCTGAATTCTCTGGGATTAAACTTCCACCGAATCATTACTATACTGGCCCCCTCATCGCAAGACAAGATTTTCCCATCCCCGAACAAGTCAAAAATATTCCACGGGATCAGCCCTTGATCTATTTTGCAATGGGAAGCTCAGGAACCCCAGAAATTGTCGCAAACATCATCGAAAGCTTTGAAGGACAACCGTACCGCGTGATAGCTCCTGTCAAAGCGATGTTAGAGAAAGTTCCCACCGCCAAGATTCCTTCAAACGTCATCGTAACGGACTGGCTGCCCGCGCATAAAGTCAACAAAATGGCCGATCTTTCCGTCATACATGGAGGAATCGGTACAGTCATGACCGCAGCGTATGCGGGCAAACCGGTAGTTGGTGTAGGTATGCAGCCGGAGCAGAATGCAAACATTGCTTGTCTTGCCCGCAAGGGATTTGCAATTAGAGTGCCCAAATCACGCGATCCCTCTCGCAAGGTGCAAAGGGCTATCCACTCTTTATTACATAATGAGGAAGCTAAGCGTAAAGCTAAGGAGTTTGCACAGATAATGGAAAAATGGGATGGCCCTAAAATGGCGGCTGCACTGCTCTACGAGAAATTTGGAGGATAACTTGGCATCTCCAAAAACACTGATAACGACGATGCCAACGGGATTGTTGCACTGGATGTTCCGTCGAGAAGTTATACATCCCGTGATGAACAGGTAAACTGATGACCCTTTGCCATACGGTGATACAAGCAATGAAGTTTACTTACCAATCACGGGATGAGTAGGTACAGTATCAGGGCACACCCTGATAAACCCCGGAAATGGATACAATCCAAATACTGGGGCCGCTTGAACCTCGATAGGAAAGACAACTGGGTATTCGGCGAACGCCAAACCGGACGCCATCTCCTCAAATTCGCTTGGATAAAATACCCCGCCGCAAGCGATACTGTTGGCGAACATTAGAGCTAGGCAACCAAGGAT
>JBDTVG010000185.1:0-69769 GCA_040007395.1 Chloroflexota bacterium | reverse complement strand
TATAAAATATGCCCTCAACAACAATAGCTTATTTCTTTACAGTGACTTTGGCACAACGGTTTATCGCGAGAGGTCTATTTTTGGGGTTGGTGTTATGTGCCATTGGGATTGTATTCGTTAATGCCACGACCCCACAGCTAGACACATTTCAAAACGAGGTACGTACCCAACTACTTCAATCTTCCGATCTGGCGATGAAGGCGGATTGTTGGCGAGAGGGAGGGCATGGATCTGGCGCAGCGATTGCGGGTTTCAATGATCGGTTGCCTGTTGCCCTTGCTGCATTACTGGCAAAACCGGAAGCGCAGAGCCTTTCGGTTGATCAAATAGAAAGCCTCTTTTTCAAGGCAACCAGTCAGTCGCTAACGCTGATCAAGGGCGATGATCATGTATTTCTAGGCACAATCGTGAGTTTGTACTGCACACAAGGCAGCCATGATCGGGCTCCTACTGTCGCTTATGTTTTAGATCGCAGCGGTCACAATTGGAAAATAGGCGCGGTAAATTCCATACAAGCATTTCAGTGGGTCGAAGATCGCTGGATTGGAATAGCGAGTGAACCGTTGACTTACTCCGCGGACGAATTGTGGGTCATCTCCCCGCAAAACAACGGCTGGGTCTTAACTGATAAACCAGTGCATTTGGGTAGCATCAATCAATCGATGACCTATGCGCTAAAAGATGGCTATCACACATTTATTTCGACTATTAATACCATTCGCATACCCGCGCCCTGCGAAGGCATACAGCACATGAGCGACTATTATACGAACTTGTATTCCATCACGAACACTTATGCGTGGTCAGTTGATCACTATGTGCTGGTTCGTACAGGTGAACCTGCGGTGACTGTGATTTTCATGGTCGAGAATAGAGATCCCAAACCAGATCTCTTGGCAGTAAAAGCCACACCTTTCTATAGGGATGGCAATTCCAGCCCTATTGCCTACTGGGTGGACAAGTGGCAAGCCTTGTGCAAGTAAACGATGAAACTTATCAGGCCGGACCACGCCATTGATAACCTAGAGCAAATCATCGGAAGGCTTTGAAGGTTAAATTTTGACCATTGAAACACTATCTCCTGAAATCCTGCAAGCAATATGGAACGTATATGGGCTGGGGAAAATTAAACAACTCATTCAGCCATCGCGAGGCATGGTCAACCGCTGTTGGATTATCAACGATACGCATGTGATCCGTTTTGATGTGTTGGAATGGGGTGGGATCAACCGCTATACAGGCGAAAAATGGGCGTATGACACACTGTATGGCAGCACAGTACCCGTACCTCAAGCGGTGGCGCTGGATGCTAGCAAGGCGTTAGCTCCGTATGATTACCTGATCCTGACGAAACTGCCGGGAAAAACCGTGATTGAAAGTATTGCCGAATTGACGGCGGAAGCGCAACACAAGATCGCTTATACCGCGGGAGAATACTTGGCGATCCTGCACAGCCATGCGTGTGATAGCTTCGGTCTACTGTTCGAAATTGCGGCAGGCATCCATAAGCCGAACTGGGCAGCTTATGTAGTCGATTTTTATGCGGACTATGGCAGGCAGGCGCAGGACATGGGTGTACTACCGGATGGAGTGTTAGCGCAGATTCAAGTGCTCATGGAGAAGATGCAGCCATTATTTGCTACGGTGCAACAGGGTTACTTCGTACACGGCGATTATCACTTCTCGAACCTGTTGCAGCAGGACGGACAGATCACTGGAGTGATCGACTTTGAGTGGGCATTATCTGGCGATCTTGCATGGGATTTTCGCATCGACGACCAGCTAGAAGCGGCCTCTCTCGGCAGCAAGAAGGCTTTCTATGACGGTTATACCAACCGCCGCATGTTGCCTGACCATCATTGGGAACGTGTCGCATTTTACCGGATAGGTCTGTACTTGGATTATCTGGCAACCTTTTCACCACAGGACGATGGTGAAATCGACAGGACGCTGCCGCTGCTGCTGAACGAATTGAAGTGGTTAGAAGCGCACTTGTAGCCCAGTGCGCTCCATTTCGCCCATATTAAATAGACCGCAAGCCGAAATCAGGCTAGCCCGCGCAATACGTACACCACAGAGGGGGCTTGGCGACCCTTGACCTGCATCTCCCCGATGCGATCCGCAATAACCTGATCGCCCAGACATTCGATCACGCTTTGCTCGACAAGGATCTGACCGGGTTCGGCGCGTTCTTGCAGCCGCTTGGCGACATTGACCACATCGCCAATGGCGGTGTAGTTCATGGCGCGGGGCGTGCCGATATTGCCAACCACAGCCTCCCCCATGTTGATGCCGATACTAAACGTCAGCGCATCGCTGCCACGCCGCGCATTGAGTTCTGCCACCGCCGCTTGCAGCGCTAGCGCCGCATCGACCACACGGTATGGGTGATCTTCTTGATCTTCGGGGGCGTTGAAGAAGGCCATCACTGCATCGCCCAAGAATTTGTCGAGTGTCCCTTCGCGAGCAAAGACAATATCCGTCGCCAGCGTGAAATATTCGTTGAGCAGTTCAACGACATGTTCGGGTTCGGCTTTTTCGCTAAAGGTGGTATAGCCGCGAATGTCGGCAAACAGTACGCTAATCACGCGGCGATGTCCACCCAGCCCGATGTCATCAGGCGAACGCAGCACGCGGTCTACGACGCTGGGTGCCACATAGCGCTCGAATGCACCACGAATCGCCGTCTTCTCGCGCTCCTTGATTTCTTCCAACTGCTGAAAATTACGGGCGTTTTCGATGGCGATAGCGGCATAGTCGCCCAAGGCCGAAAGCAGCGCTCCGTCATGGTCGGTAAAAGCGCGAGCAGTATTCGTCATGTTCTCGATGCCCAATGCGCCAATCGTCCGGTCACTGACGATCATAGGCACGACCATCACCGCCGACGGTGCGTTGGGATTGCGTTCGCGCAGCCGCGACAGTTCTGTTGGCGTAAGCGACAACGGCTTGCCTTGCTGGATCGCTCGTTCTGCCAGCCGATCTTTGCTGATCTCGGCAACGGGTCGGGCGTGCTGGTCGCCGCGCCGCTTGACCGCCCGCAGCACCAATTGATCGCCTTCGACTAGCAGCAGACTACCCTGTTCCGCCCCGGTCATGGTGATCGCGGCTTCAACGACACGCGCCAATAGCTGCGTCGGATTGAGCAGCGCCGTAACGCTCTTGCCGATGCCGTAGAGCGTATTCAGTTCCTTGATGCGGCTGTGCAGTTCGCGGTTGGCATTGAGCAAGCGGCTAGTCAACGCCTCTTTTTCCTTGCGGAGCCGGGTTTCCGTCAGGCTACTCTCGATCACGCCGAGCATTTCTTCGGGCGTGTACGGCTTCTTGACATAATCGCGCACGCCTAGCCGGAACACATCGATGGCGATTTCCTCGGAGCCGTGAAAAGTCATCAGCACAACAGGCATATTGAGGTTTTCACGCCGCAATGCCTGTAACACGCCACGCCCATCGAGGCGCGGCATCTGCAAGTCGAGCAAGATCAGGTCGGGCGAGTCCTTGCGGGCAAAGGCCATCCCTTCCACGCCGTCCCGCGCTTCCAGCACCTCGAAGCCGTTGGGCTTCAGAATATAGTCAATAATGAATTCGCGGTTCTCTTTGCTGTCATCAACCACGAGTATGCGTTCGTTGGTCACAATAAAGCCTCGATACTAGTTGTAGACCGGAGAAAGTATAGTATAAGCGAGGTTTGAGCGCCAATCATGGCAGGAATATATCCCGAACGCTCAGGTTGTCTCAGGCGCAATCGGTTGCACAAAACGATCCCCTCACAGTAACCTGAATAATTTGTCATCCTTTAAAGATACACTATTTCTGATTTCTGTGTATGGATTGAGGATCATGCGATCAGTGATCTGCCACGCTGATCGCAAACTTCCGAGCCGCCAGATTGTTTTCCTAGCGTTGGACTCGTTAACCTGTAATTGCGGCCTAACGCCCGACTAGGCGACATAGCTGCGAAGGATTAGTCGTACCACAACTTAGTATTGCCCCTGCCCCGACCACCACGATACAGCAGCACGACAGGATAATCAGTATCACGACCACACAACCGATCCAAACTACATGCGAATTGCCGAAATACTCGCCCAACCCCCCGGCAAGCAGCGATCCCGCTTCGATAATTAGGGTCAGGCGACCCAGCAGAGGAACCACTACCATAACCACGATAAGGGCAACAATGCCGAGTCCACCAAGAAAAAGAAGTATATTGGTCGGATTACCTTGCAACATAGTGCGCTCCACGATGTAACAGCGGATAAGGACAGTCGTATTTTAGTTACCTTATCCTAAGCGGAAAGGCGAGATAGAGTCATGACCATCCAATTCGCAACAAGAGAATTTAGGTCATAAGTTTGTAAGGAGTATATCCACTGTATTGGCAAATCCGCGAGTACATGGCGCGTCAAGGCAAGATGAACGCATCAAAATTATCTGCACTGCAATAAGGGATATGATGCTGGATAACACAGGCATTGTCCCTATGAAATCCGGTTGGACAGGGCCTGCCCTGTCCGCTGATCTACGCTTAAGGGTAGGGACAACGAGGTGAATTTTCCCGTCGAGATGCTAGAATACAGCCAAATATAATCACACACATCACCACACATCAGGAGCATTATGTCATCAATTCAAGCCGTGATCTTTGATATGGACGGCATTCTCATCGATTCGGAAATGGTTTGGCAGCGTTCGCGGGAAGCCGTCGCCGCCGATCTTGGCAAAGTCTGGACAGAGGCCGATCAGCATAAGGCGATGGGCAGCAGCACGATTGAGTGGGCGACTCTCATGAAGAATCGCTTGGAGATTTCCGCGCCAATTGAGGACATCATCGCGGATATGAAAAAGCGTGTCTTGACGCAATATATGGAACATTTGCTGATTTTGCCCGGTGCGCTAGAAGCCGTTCATCTCGCTGCCAGCAACTATAAAGTGGCGCTAGCTTCCGGCTCCACGACCCAGTTGATTCAGCAGGTCATGGCGATGACGGGGCTAGATAAAGTCTTTGAGGCGATTATCTATGGCGATGATTTTCTGCACGGCAAACCCGCGCCGGATATTTATCTGGAGGCAGCACGACGCTTAGGGGTAGCGCCCGCGCAATGTGTCGGCATCGAAGATTCGAGCAACGGCATCCGATCCTTGAAAGCAGCGGGCATGGTCGCGATTGCCGTCCCCGGTGCGGATTTTCCGCTGCCTGCTGAAATCTTGCAGATGGCAGATCGTGTGCTGCCGTCGTTGGAATCGTTTTCGCTAGAACTAGTCGAGTCGTTGTAGTTCGTTGCGCTTACTCCGGCTACTCGCTTTGCGGGTGGGCGAAGGTGCCGACGAGATTTTTGCGCTGACACTCCTTGCACCACCCGAAAATCGCCATGTGTTCGACACGCGGCTCAAAGCTGTACTCATCTTGAACATGCTTACGCAATGTTTCGATACCGCCATCATCCAGCGCCGTGATGCTCCCACAGGCAAGGCACACCAAATGGTGATGCGGCGTGGCATACAGCAATTCATAGACAACGCCTTGTGCGCCGAGATCGGTTTGCGACGCGAAACCATGCTCGTTGAGCCAACGCAAGATGCGATAGACCGTCGATTCGGTCATCGCTTCGCCATGTACTTTCAGAGTGTCGCGCACATCGTTAACCGTCTGATGGCCTTTCGTCGTGCAAAGCGCTTCGATGACCATGCGGCGCTGGATAGTTACTCGTTCCCCACGCTGCCGCAGTTCATTCACAATCTGCTGAACTTGATTCTGGTTTTGAGTCATTGGACTGATCAACATTTATGGTTCGCTATCATCAATTTTACCATTTTCTCAACGCGGACGACGTTTCAAATGCTGGACAACGCAGGCGTTGTCCCTACATCCAAACGGGATTATGTAGGGACAGGGCCTGCCCTGTCCGCTATAGGGTTAAACAACCCACCCTTAAGGGGACGAAAGATGTTGATGCGATTGATTATGTTACAGATGCTCACGATAAAGCAGCATCCCTGCGCGATGGTGGCTAAACAGTGCATTGAAAACAAGCGCTACTACGAATAACGTCGCCTGCACTAGCACAATCGCTGCACCTGCTGCAATATCCAGCGGGAAGCTGATCCAGATGCCGAGCATGGCGGTCAGCGCACCGATTAGCATTGACCCGATTAGCATCCGATCAAAGCGATGGGTCAGCATCCGTGCGGTAATGGGGGGGATGACAATTGCCGCCGCAATCAACGTTACGCCGATCACTTGCATCGAGACCACGAGCGTAGCCGCCAGCGCCAGCGAAAACAGGTTATCGAGTGCCTGTGTGCGAATCCCATAGACGCGGGCGGTTTCTTCATCGAAGGTCGTGAAAAGCAACTGCTTGTAGAACACGAAGATTCCGATACTCACTACAAGGCTAACCGCTGCCACGCCGATCAGTTGTGCGGAGTTAACGCCCAGAATGCTGCCAAACAAAAACCCTTCGATAGATCGGGTGAAACGGTGCAAGCCACTAATCACCGCTACGCCAATGGCAAAACTTGCCGTCGTGATTACGCCAATCGCAGCGTCGGCGCTGATCTTATAACGGCGCACAGTCACGTTAATCAGGATCGCCGCGACAAAGCCCCACAGTCCCGCCCACAGATTCAAGTCAAAGTTCAGGACATAGGCTACCGCTGCGCCACCGAAGATCGCATGGGACAGGCCATGCCCAATATAGCTCATGCCGCGCAGCACGATATACACGCCTAGCAAGCCACACGTTGCGCCGATCAAGATTCCGGCAAGCATCCCATTGCGGAAGAATTCGTATTGAAACGGTGCAAATAAGCTGGTCAAGCCTCAACTCCTGTGCCGATAGTGGTGTCTAGCGCAGTGTGTGACAGTACCGGATCGGGAATTAGATCGTGATAACTGTGCTGATGGGGACGCTCTTGCACAAAGATCAAGCCATCTTGTTTGATCACCACCATATCGCCCTGAAAGGTAGCATTCAGAATTGCTGGAGTAAACACAGCTTCCGGCGTTCCCTGTGCGATCACGGTTTGGTTGAGGCAGATGACCCACGGCAAATGTGAAGCGGCAGCATTGAGATCGTGCGTCGTCATGAGAATCGTCACTCCGGCTTTGTTGAGTCGTGCGAGCAGATGCAAAATATCCTCTTGCGTCCGCATATCGACTCCCGCTGTTGGTTCGTCCAGCACCAGCAGTTCCGGGGCAGCGATGAGCGCTCGTGCCAAGAAAACGCGCTGCTGCTGCCCGCCCGATAGGTCGCGAATATGCCGCTTGCCAAACTGCGCGATACCAAGCTGCTCCATCAGATCGTAAGCCTGTTTGAGATCGGCTTTCGCAGGCCACGGTAGCCAACCCATGCGCGCCGTCCGACCCATGAGAACGGCTTGCTCAACGGTCAGCGGAAAGTTCCAATCGACCACCTCGACCTGCGGCACATAGGCTACTCGGTTAGACGGACGACCTTGTAGCGCTTCGCCGCCGATGCACACCGTCCCGTGAACGGGTTTGATCAGGCCGAGGATCGTTTTGAGCAGCGTCGTTTTGCCCGCCCCGCTAGGGCCGAGGATGCCTGCAAACTGCCCTTTATGCAGGTGCAAATTGATATGGTCGAGGACAAGCGCCGAGTCATAGCGGCAGCTAACATTTTCAAATTCGACGAGCGGTGCGGTCATAGATAAAAGATCCCTATTTTCCACGATCTGATGTATTTACGATGCGGGATGGCACACAGGCCATCCCCTACAATAATAGGCTGTAGGGGCGACTCTGTGTGGTCGCCCGTAAGCGTAAGGTGCTATTTGCCCGACACTTCAACCCCGCTATCCGACCCATTGAGGTTATCGGTTGCCACTGCCTTGAGCGCTGCTGGATCGCCACCGAGTGCGCTAGTCATGGTCGTCACATCGTTGACCAACAGTTGCAGATACGAGTGGTGGAGACGGTTATCGGTCTGGTTAGGGAGATCGTCGTCTGCCAGCGTATTGACGTAGCTCACGCCTGCCTCCTTGCCAATCTGGTCCAGCACTTTTGACGGGAATACTTCTGACCCAAAGATGGCGGGAACGCCTTCCGCTTTAAGTTGATCGATGAGCTTGGCGACTTCTTGTGCCGAGGGTTCGGCAAAGTCGGCGGGCTGGATTGCCCCGATAACGGTCATCTGGTAGCGCGGCGCGAAATAGGCAAACGAATCGTGATAGGTCAACAGTTTACGCTGCTTGGCGGGAATCGTGGCAACGGCATTACAAATCGCCTGATCGAGCGTCGTGAGTCGCGCTGCAAAAGTTGCGTAGTTGGCAACATAGAAAGCGGCTCCGGCGGAATCGCGTTTTGAGAGCGTGTCCCGCACGATCTTGGCGTAATTCAGCGCCAGCAAAGGATTCATCCACAGATGCGGATTCGGATCGCCCTTATCTTTGGGAAACGAAAAATCATAAACCCAATCGGCCTGACTAAGCGTCAGCGTGCCAAGCTGAATGATCTCCGCGCCCTGCTTCAAATTAGATTCAGCGAGTTTTTTGGTCGGTTCTTCGAGATGCAGCCCATTGATAAAAATAACATCAGCTTGCGCGATAAAGGTGGCATCGGAGGGTTTCGGCTCAAAGGTATGCGAGTCCAGCCCTTCAGGGATAAGCCCATGAATCTTGATCCGGTTACCCGCGATATTGAACACGATATTCGTCAGCGGCGCGACTGTCGTAACCACATACAGCGTTGGCGGTGCAGGCTCAACGGCTGGCACAGGTGCGGTTGGCTGTGCGGCTTCTGGGGTAGCGAGCGTGGTCGAAGGGACACAGGGTTGCAATGCTGGAGTCGGGGAATCGGCCTTGACTGTACCGCTGCTGTAGCCAAGCGTTAGCGCCACCATCAATCCTGACACCATGAGCGATCGGAATGTTCTTAGCATGTCAATCCTATCCGTAGATGCAAATTATTGCAGATACAAATTTTATCAACAAGAGAAATTGTAGCAAAGTTCAATGAAGTGGCAAAATAGATGGGGTAGGGCGAACGCATCAAAATGAAAACCAAAACACCACGCAGCGGACAGGGCAAACCTTGTCCCAGGCGTGTTTTGTAGGGACAATGCCTGCGTTGTCCGTCGATTGCGTCGATTGCGTTGATTACCGATACCGGACAGGGCAAACCCTGCCCCTACATTCAAGGCGTGTTTTGTAGGGACAATGCTTGCGTTGTCCGTCGTCGCGTCCTCCACATCGCTTCGGCGCGAAGGAATCAGTGGACATTGTGCATCAAGACTATTTATAATGAAAGGAAAGTTAAGGGAAAATCGGGATGACCGTAGACTCAGCAATTTTACGAGCGACGATGCGCCAGTGGGCTACCGGGGTGACAATCGTTACCACCGTTTGGGAAGGCGAGTACGCCGGGATGACGGTTAGCAGCTTTACCTCCGTATCGCTGGAACCCGCCACCGTGCTGGTGTGCTTGAACAAAGAATCGTACAGTCACGAACTGGTGCAGAAGTCGGGCGTGTTTGCGATCTCGATGCTGGGAACCGGACAAGACGCGATCTCGAATCGCTTTGCGGGCTTTGACCCCACTGTGACAGATCGCTTTGAAGGCATGAAACTGTTTACCGCCGCCACTGGATCGCCCATGTTGGCGGATGCTGCCGCCTATCTGGACTGCGAAGTGCGCTCCACCCAGGACACCTCGACGCATGTAATCTATATTGCGGAAGTGGTCTATGCACAGGTCGATCCCGATAGAGCGCCGCTGGTCTACTACAATCGGAATTATCATCTGCTTACTGCCGTCGAACCCACCAACTCCTGACAAAAACGGGCGCGAATCCGCTTTCCTGTCTACACTGTGAAAATGAGAGTCGGTTTCATCTTTTATGTTTTTATGGTGGAGTACAGCAAGTAATAATGGTTGCAAAATTACGGATTGCTAACGCGCCTTGTTCATGGGGCGTACTCGAATTTGATGTCACCGGAACAGCCGCCGCTTATCCACAGGTCTTGGATGAAATCGCGCAGAGTGGCTACGAAGGTACCGAACTGGGCGACTGGGGCTTCATGCCGACTGATCCCGGTACGCTGCGGAAGGAACTCAGCAATCGCGATCTGGCGGTGATGGCGGCTTTTGTCCCGGTGGCGCTGGCGCACCCCGAAAAGCACACGGCTGGCGAAGCGGTTGCGCTCAAAACGGCGCGCTTGCTGGCAAGTACGGCAGGCGAGAACTGCTTCATTGTCCTTGCCGATGAAAACGGCAGCAACCCGATCCGCACCAAATATGCTGGACGCATCCAACCCGAACAGGGCTTAAACGAGGCGCAGTGGCGGGTCTTTGCCAACGGTGTAAATCGTATTGCGCGGGCGGTACGTGAACAAACGGGTTTGCGAACCGTATTCCACCATCACTGCGCGGGCTTTGTCGAAACGCCCGCCGAAGTAGATACCCTGCTCAAGCTGACTGATGCGGGTTTAGTCGGGCTGGCACTGGATACGGGACACTACATCTACGGCGGCGGCGATCCACTCCAAGCGTTGCAGACCTACCGGGATCGCATTTGGCACATTCACTTCAAGGACTGCGATCCTGCCATCGCCGAACAAGCCCGCCGCGAGGAATGGGATTACCTGAACGCTGTCCGTCACGGAATATTCTGTGAACTCGGCAAAGGCTCAGTCAATTTTCCTGCCATCACGAAGGAGATCAAAGGTAACGGCTACTCAGGCTGGATCGTTGTGGAACAAGACGTGCTGCCGGGAATGGGATCGCCGCTGGAAAGCGCCCAACGCAACCGCGACTATCTACGTAGTATTGGCCTATAGTCTATACCTTGCTGGAACGGGGTTGAGATATTCTCTGATGAAGGTGCAGCAAAAAGTGTCTGGCGGCTTTCGTAGCGGCGACGGTACGAACGTTTTTTGCCAAGTGAGAAGCTACATTTCTACGGCTCGCAGGAACGGTCAGCGAGTCTTGACCATATTGATTCAAGCTTTACAGGGTTTCGCTTTACCTCCCTTCTATTCTTACCGCTTACCCTGTTGCCAACTCACTTTCTTCCGTTGACTAATTACCAATCCCCAAGCCAATTTTCGCGACCCCAAAAGCCTGTGATCTTGCCCGATCCATTTGAATGGATCTATATCCCAGGCGGCACCGTGCGATTGAAATTTCTGCCTAATTCTCGTGTGAATCCGACTATCGTGGAAATCGAATCGTTTCATATTGCCAAGTATCTAATCACAAACGCTCAGTACATGATTTACGTCAAAGAAACAGGCCGAACACCTGAGCGATCACACCACTGGGATAATGGCAAGTTTAATCAGCCATTGCAACCTATCATTGACCTGCGCTGGCAAGAAGCCATGTTGTTTTGCCAGTGGTTATCCGCTAAAGCGGGCTATCTAATAACCCTGCCCACCACTGCCCAATGGCAGCGCGCAGCACAGGGAGACGACGATCGTCGGTATCCTTGGGGAGACGATTGGGATCCCAGTCGCTGTAATGTTGAGAAAAGCCAAATTGGACACACAACCCCAGTCACCCAGTATCCACAAGGTGCCAGTCTTTACGGCATGATGGATGCCATCGGAAATGCGTTTCAATGGTGCCTGACAAATGGAACAACTGGCCTGAATTCAGTGGATTGGGAAATAACTGAAACGAAGCTGATCTCTGAAGCGCGTCTCATGGACGAAACGCGCATCTTTCGTGGCATCAGTTTTAGCAATTCAACAGGAAGGTTCCCCCTGACTAGTTATGGTGCAACTCCGATTTTTTGGCCTTACGTAACAGGCATTCGCCTGATCACGGGCTGAGTAGTTACATTATCCGTACAAATCCATGTGAGTGGGTCGATTGAGATCGCTGGCGCGGCCTTCAGTGGAAGTCAGACGCAGCCCCCGCACCAGCGTGACTGGTAGCCCTTCGGCGGCCTGACCACTCAGCAAATCGGCGGCGGCGGCGATCTCATCGGCGAGGCCAATCTCAGTGCCTTGCAAGATTCGTCCGAACAGATCAGGCTTCCCGCGCAGATCGACCAGCGCGGGCAGTCCGGCAACACCCACTGCCACGCCGATGTTGCCCATCCGGTGAGGTCGTCCGTGTGTATCGCTGATGATGATCCCGACTTGTGCGCCTGTCGCCGCATATAACGCTTCGCGCAAGTGTGCTGCTGACGCATCAGGATCGATGGGCAGCAGCAGAATCCACTCCTCGCCGTCCAGCCCGACATTGGAATGATCGATCCCGGCGTTGGCGGAGACAAAACCCAGTCGATGTCGCGTGATCAGTACGTTGGGAGCCATCCGCGAAATGCCCCGCGACTCTGCTAGCACGACTTCAACGAGTCGCGGATCTTTTAGCGTCTTTGCCGCGATCTCGTTGGCCTGTGCGGAAGGCGTAATCGTGCGGAGATCGAGGCGGCGACCTTCGGCTTTCGAGACAATCTTCGAGGTCACGACCAACACATCGCCGTTTTGCAAAGTCATGGTCGCGGCGGTCAGGCAGTCTACGATTAAATAGGCCAGATCATCACCCGATTGGATCATCGGCAGACCGGGCAGCGATGTCAGGGTAAGCTGTGGGGCATTCACGACAGATCAGCACCCAGATTAATGCCCGTAATGACGATTCCGGCGCTTTTGACCTTATAACGCTTGTTGAGCCACAGCAGCATCGGGGTGATGGCTTCGACAGCGACGGAATTTTCCAGCGGCCCCGCATCCAGACCGCGCAAGCCTGCCGCCTGTGCCAACTTGATAACTTCCCCTTTGGCAGCATCATCGTCGCCACAGATCAACACGTCGCACTCGACATGTTCATGGGCATCTTTGAGATGCACCGCACTCACATTCTGGAACGCCGCCACGACCTTTACGCCTGGGCCAAGCAGTTTTTGCGCCTCAAGACACGCCGACTTGCCCTCTGGCACATGCACCGTGCGGACGTTGGGCGGCAGCAGCGGGACCGTCACATCCACCAGAATTTTGCCTTGCAACGTCTCGCGTAGCGTTTCCAGAGTCGAGGCGTGTGCATCGTAGGGAACCGACAGCACCACCAGATCGGCTTCGGTGGCGGCACTCAGATTATCTTTGCCTTGCAAATAGGCTCCGCCCATTTCGGCGTTCAGTTCGTCGGCTTTCTGTTCGGCGCGGGTGGCATCCCGCGACCCGATAATGACGCGGTAGCCGCTGTTCGCCCAGCGTTTCGCCAGTCCAGACCCTTCTTTTCCAGTGCCGCCTAACACGGCAATCGTTACCAGAATGGGGAGATTTTCGTCGGTCAAGAGAGACTCCTTATAAATCGAAATGGATGATGATATTCATAGTAACCGTCTCACCTTACGCAGGTGGTGTTTTTATGCAACGTTGCCCTCACCCTAAATCCCTCTCCCAAAGAAGAGGGACTTCAATCCAATGGCATTTTCTCCCCTCTCCTTTGGGAGAGGGGTCGGGGGTGAGGGCTGCATCAAGTGGAAGTAGCATATTCAGCGTAGCGCGCCCAGACCGCTGGCACGCGGGCGAGCGCTTCGGCAGCGATGGCGGCTTCGTCAAGGGTACGCAACTGGCGATCCCACATCAGGACACGCCCCGCCACAATCGTTGCCGTGACCATCGACGACTCGAACCCAAACAGAATGTGCCACGCCAGATTACCCGCCGTTAACGGCGTGAAAGGGTAATATTCTACCAGAATCAGATCGGCGGCTGCGCCCAACGCCAGTTTGCCGAGCGTCTGACCGGGGAAGAACGTTTCAGCCAGCCGTGCATTGTGATCGCAGGCGACTTGCACAATTTCGTCACCGCCCGCCAATCGGGGATCGCGATGGGCAACTTTGTGCAGTAAGTAGGCTGCTTTCCACTCCGCCCACATATTGTTGCTGAAGCCATCGTTGCCTAGACACAACTTGACCCCACCTTGCAGCATCGCCTCAAAGGCCGCCGCGCCGACTGCGTTATTCATATTCGAGCGCGGCTGGTGCGTGACCCATGTTCCAGTAGCGCGTAAAGTATGCAGTTCCCACGGATCGACATGCACGGCGTGGGCAGCAATCGTGCGTGGGCCAAGAATACCCGCCCATTCCAAACGATGCACCGCCCGCAAGCCCGACTTCGCCAAGCTGTCCTCTTGGTCGGCTTCGTGCTCGGCAATGTGAATGTGGAAGCCGCCGCCAAACTCGGCATTGGCCTCGACGCACGCTTGTAAGGTCGCCTCAGAGAGCGTCAAACTGGCATGTAGGCCAAAGGTCGCGCCGATGGTTGGATGCGCCTTGCTAGCGCGCAGAAAACGCACATTCTCCGCGATACCCGCCTGTGCCTTGTCCACCCCATCGCGATCCGAGACTTCGTAGCATAACACTGCCCGCAGCCCCGACTGCTCGACTGCCCCAGCAATCGAATCGAGACTACCCGCGATGGCGTTCGGGCTGGCATGGTGATCGATCAGCGTCGTCGTGCCATGCTTGACCGCATCGACCAGCGATACCAATGCGCTGAGACGCACGTCTTCCAGCGTCAACGCTTTATCCAGAGGCCACCACAGCTTGCGGAGAATCTCTGGGAAGTCTCGCGCCGCCGCACCGGGGATCGCCAGCCCACGCGAGAACGCGCCATAAAAATGGGTGTGGGCACAGAGGTTACCGGGCATCAGTAGTTTGCCACGCGCATCGTAACGTTCTGCGTCGGGATACTGTGCGATCAGGTCGGCAGTTACGCCGATGTCCGCGATCACGCCATCGCGTACCAGCACCGCTTGATCCGCTTCAAGCTGACGGGGAGTCCAGTTCACAAGGGTTACATTCGTGAGAAGCATCATGGCAACTTTCCGTCGGGTACAGGCGCATAGCTGGATTTTAGCATAAGGCGGGGGTGCTGCCGAAACAACCGTTGTAAATTCGGGATAGCTTAACGGTGGGTCAAGGTGGTGATCAGATAGTAGCCGCCGCCACAGACCGCGACACAGATAATCAGCAGCAGGCAGCCCACGATAGGCAAGACGATCCGCAGCAAGGGGCCGCTTTCCCCCAAAATTTGACTGTACAGTCGAACATTTTCAATCCCGCCGAGCGATCCGAGAATTCTTCCCATCAGCCCAACTGGGATTTCCTCGCCGCCCAGTTCGCCGCTCAGCTCGCTGCCACGCCGCGAACGACGACCCCGAGTCGTCCCGCCACGCGAGGAAACTTCAGCCGCCTTAAGGTCATTCGTGATCGGTCTGCGGCCTTCGAGTTGGCGACGCTTTTCAAGGTATGCCGCTGGATCGAAACTGGCGAAATCGTCGGATGGCTCATCTATAGGCGGCAGATCTTCTTCATCGCTCATCACAATACCCCTCTACTCGGTTTATATACGAATTATTTTTACGCTAAGTTGCCCTCACCCAAAAAAGATCCTAACGCCAAAATAGAAACTATTGGGTGCCATTGTGACCTTTCAGAGAAATGGAATTGGGGTGGCGCGATCTGGGGCTGCCCCTTGGAGCGCTTCAATATCGATGTCCATGCCGCGAATTGCTAGGACTTCGAGCGCAGGGGTACGGTCTCCGGTGCAACTGATACGACGCGGCGACATCAAAAAGACAAGCTGAAAGCCTAGCTTCTTGTAGAGAGCAACGATTCGATCCGTTGCTTGGTTTGACAGGACAACAGGCCCCGGATGCTCGACGAGCCACTCCGCAAGCTTCACCTGCTGTTCCCAGCTAAAGCCCTCTTTGGAGTAACTGACAAATTCCACATCATACGGCGGATCAGCATAGACAAAATCCAGCGGGGTTAAAATAACATCCTCAAAACTGCCAAGCTGGAACTGCCAAGCCGAGAGTGGCTCTTTATAGCTGGAAAAATCTCTCGTGTAGTTGATGGTTTTGTATTTCCCAAACGGCACATTGAATTCACCACTGTGGTTAAATCGACACAGACCATTGTAGCAGGTTCGGTTGAGATAGTAGAAGATCTGCGCGGCCTCTATACTCTGGCTTTGTCCCTCTCGGATCATTTCATTGAAGCGCGTCCGCTGTGAATAATAATCATCTGCATTATTTTCCATCGAAATGGTTATCGGCAAGCCCTTTTGGAGTTGCCGATAGAAGTTGACCAGATGCGGATTGATGTCATTCAGCAATGCCTTTTCCGGCACAAGCCCCAGAGTAGCAGCTAATCCACCGCAAAACAGTTCAATGAGCCTACGATCTTCGTTGGATGTCCATAATTTCTTCAATTGCGGCAGCAACCACCGCTTGCCACCCGCCCATTTAAGCGGCGGAACCAGCCGTGCCGCTTGATTTTGCACCTTCACGTACCAATAACCTTTCCACTCAGCATGAACCGCAGATTATAGAACAAATTGGCTACTTTTGCTGATTGTGAATTGAGATGACTTGCCTAAGCAGCGCGATTTGCTCCACAAACTGTAGCAAGGCACTTGTACATCCAAGATGCTGGAGAAGCGGTTTCACCCCGATCCTGTTGGGGAGTCGAGGTGAAAGCTACGAGGCTGTTTAGTTGTACTGCTCTTTCGCGCCCTCAAAATAGACTTCTTTGAACACCGATTCCAGTTCGGCGGCTTCGGATGGTCGATCAACGGTGCCGGCCTCAATTGGGTTAGGCACTACTTTGTTAGCAACGATCAAGCCATCACGCAGCATGACTACGCGATCCGTGTGGCGGGCGATAAACGGGTCGTGGGTGACAAAAATCGTCGTAATGCCTTGTTCGCGGTTCAACTGCTGGAAAATCTTCATCACTTCCGTCCCACTGCGCGAGTCAAGATTGCCCGTTGGTTCGTCCGCCAGAATGATCGACGGGTTGTTGACAATCGCTCGTGCAATCGCTACCCGCTGCTGCTGCCCACCTGATAGTTCGCTGGGCAAATGCTTGAGTCGATTGCCTAGCCCAACCGCTTCTAAGGCGGCTCGTGCTCGTTTGCTGCGATTGGCGGCTCCAGCATAGATCAGCGGGAGTTCGACTTGTCGCAGAGCAGTGGTGCGCTTGAGTAAGTTAAAACTCTGGAATACAAAACCGATCTTCTTATTACGAACACGGGCTAGTTCAGCATCTTTGAGCTTTGCCACGTCTACCCCATCCAGATAGTATTCGCCGCTGGTTGGCTGGTCGAGCGCACCAAGGATTTGCAGCATGGTACTCTTGCCGCTGCCCGATGGACCCATGATGCTAATGAACTCGCCTTCAAAGACATCCAGCGTTACGCCGCCCAGTGCCTCGACTTCAATATCGCCCATCTTGTAGATCTTGGTCAGGTCGCGAATATCGATCACGGCTTTGCGCCCGCGTTCGTCTACGGGCGGCACATACTCAATCTTATTTTTTGGTGGCATGGTCTTACCTCAATCATTAAAGGGAACCGTTAATTTTTGTGCTAGGCATTTTTCGTACTTGCCTACACATTAATTATACTGACTCAGATGAGGTTTTTCCCAAGCGTTTCTAACCGATTCCCATTACCTGACTATACCGACAAATAATCAAACTGAGGGATTATCTGCCGAAAAAGATATGCCAATCGCCGAGGAAATATATCCAAATCAGGGCGGCGCAGGAGAGGCTCAGTAGGGTGACGGACAACGCTTGCGTTGTCCCTACAGGTTGCAAGAACCCCCCATCTTCTATTGCTGAGAAACAGTTATTTGTTTCTCGCAGGGTAGAATGTCGTCCCAACGGCTAGGTAGGGTTTGAGGCGATTATCCTGCTATTTTTTCGGTGGTAGCCTTTTCC
Source organism: Chloroflexota bacterium (assembly GCA_040007395.1). GTDB lineage: Bacteria > Chloroflexota > Anaerolineae > Aggregatilineales > UBA2796 > DATGFK01. The sequence goes on along the minus strand of JBDTVG010000185.1, from coordinate 52,067 downwards.
ATCTGAATCAGCTCACGGCGCAGCACCTTGCCCACACTGGACTTGGGCAGTGCAGCGACAAATTCGATGCGGGTCGGCACTTCGTAGCGGGCAAGCTGTTTGGCAGAAAAGTCGATGAGTTCCTGCTCTGTCGCCTGCTGATCGGGTTTGAGCACAACCCATGCTTTCAAGCAATCCTGTCCGGCCTTCTCTGGATTCGGGTGGGGAATGGCTGCTACGGACACTTCATGGATGGCAGGGTGTTCCGATAACACTCTCTCCACCATATTTGGGTAGACATTGAAGCCACCGATGATCGCCATATCCTTCTTGCGATCCACGATATAGAAGTAGCCATCTTCGTCCATACGGGCAATATCGCCCGTGTATAGCCATTTCTTGCCGTTGGCATCGGGGCGCAGTGCGTGGTTAGTTTCAGTCGGCAAATCATGGTAGCCAACCATAATCTGCGGCCCCCACAGGACAAGCTCTCCAATCTCTCCAACGGCAAGTTCGGTTTCGCCGTCGTCCAGACTCACAATACGGGCTTCCATATCGGGCAATGGCAGCCCGATACTGCCGCCACGATTTTCGCCGTAAACCGGATTAATGTGGGTAGCAGTCGGCATCTCGCTCATGCCATAGCCTTCCACCAGTTTACAACCGCTCAATTCCTCAAATTTACGTTTGGTGCCAGGTGGTAGTGGCGCAGAACCGCTGACACAGACTATGATAGAGTCGAGTTTATATTTACCCGCAATCACGCCGGGATGGTTGTTGATCGCGTTATACATGGCGGGTACACCGTCAAAGAGCGTCGGCTTGTACGTATCGATGACTTCCAGTACTTCGGTTGTATCGCGTGCATTGGTGACAATGAGCAGTTGCGAGGCAGTCGCAACGGCATAGCTCATCACCGCCACCATACCAAAAACATGAAACAGCGGGATCGCCGCCAAGATCACGCCTTGCCTATCATCCTTGACCAACCACGATTTGCTTTGCAGCACGTTACAGACCAACGCTTGATGGCTTGCCATTGCCGCTTTGGGGCCGCCTGTCGTGCCGCCTGTATACTGGAAAATCGCGAGGTCGGCGGGCTGCACATCCACGTTCGGTGTGCGTCCGGCATAGCGTTTGAGCAATTCCTGAAAATCGTGATCTTCGGGCAAGCGCTGAATGCGATGCCCATCTTTGTTCTCTTTTGCCAGCGTAAATAAACTCGCTGCCAATGATGGCAGATACTCTTTAATATTTGTCACAACGACCTGTTTTACATCGGTATCCTTCTGTACCTGCTTAATCGTGTTGTAGAACAGACTGAGCGTAATGGCGATTGTCGCGCCGCAGTCTTTAAGCTGGTTCTGCATCTTGCCAGCGGGATAGGTTGGATTGGTTGCACACACAATGCCTCCCGCTTTGAGGATCGCATAGAAGGCGATGATAAACTGTACACAGTTGGGCATGACGATGGCAACCCGATCCCCTTTTTTTACACCGAGATCGACTAAGGCCGTCGCCAGCGCGTCAGTCTGGGAATCAAGGTCGCGGTACGTGACCTCCGCTTTTTGCCGCCCGACTACTGGAAGATGTGCCGAAGTCACAGTCGCTACAGCATCGGGGGAACTCTGGGCGGTGTTACGCAAGAATTGGTACAGTGGATGGCAAGGGTACGGTTCGAGGGTATGCGGGATGTCAGGATCATATTTTTTTAGCCAAGGCTTGTCATGGTACGACATTACAGTAACTTCCTTTAACTTAAAAATATCTTTTATCGACTATTGTTTTATTTTATGCTAAATTGCTTCAATGGTGTTTTCACTATATCAAGGCATTATAGCGTCAATTAGGACTGTTTGCCGATAGGTGCCCGAATGGAAATAGTCGCCATTTAACAAACAGACGCTACAATCGTGTCCGTAACCGAATTGTAATGTGAGATTGCTTATAGTTGATTTATACTTAGAATATGGTTAGCATGGGCGAACATCTCTATCACATAAAACTGAGCAGGAGTACATCCTTTGGCTATCATACTTCTAATCGAAGATAACAAAGACACAGCACGGATGGTGAGTAAAATCCTTGAACCACATGGGCATACCGTCGAACATGCACCTAATGGTTTAGAGGGACTCAAGATGGCTCGCGAAATCCACGCTGACTTGATTCTATGCGATATGGATTTACCAGATCTGGAAGGTAAGGTCGTGGTCAATCAGCTACGCGCTTTGTCGAATGTGGGACATATCCCGATTGTGGCCTTTACGGCAGAAAATAGTGCCCGTGCCAAACGATTGGCGTTGATGTTCGGCTGTAACGATTTCATCAGCAAGCCGATTGACACGCGCACTTTCCCCGAACTCATTGAGCAGCTCATCGCTGGCAAAGTCAGGATGATGCGCTCCTGAGTCTGCGGCGGTCAGGGCTAGGGCAACTCTAAGAGCGCGTGCAGTGGTACATGATCGGAGCCGAGCTTCGGCCCTTGCTGGACATTGATGGCACGGAACGCCGCGCTGTGCCACAGATAGTCGATTCGGATCAGCGGCGGTACAAAAGCAGGCCAACCTGCTTCTCCCCCGGCAGGCCAACTCGTTCCCAAACCAACACCCGTTTCACGAAAGCTGTCCACCATTTGAGCCGAAAGATCACCATACACGGGTGATTGATCGCTCATATTGAAGTCGCCTGCCACGATAAAGGGTAGGCGTTCATTCACTAGATTTGCTATCAGGCGCTTGATCTCAGTGTCGCGTACATTGTCATCATTCTCATAGCGCAGCGCCATCTTCAGGAATGGCGAGACATTCGCTACCTTTATTACTCGTGGCTGTCCACGAAACGGCTGCTTGAGATGGATATTGTAGATCGCGACGGCTTGCCCGTTGAAGTTGATCACGACCCGTTCCTGAGTCGGCATCCCGCCCAGATTGGCGGTCGTCACAAACGGGTGACGCGACAGAATAATCCCATCGTTATTTTGCCGAGGGACGAACTGATACGGGTATATGTCGAGTAGTTCGGGTAGCCCATTTCGCAGGTAAGTTTGCGGGCTATCCTGCAACAGCACCACATCGGCGTTCTGCTGGCGCAGCCAATCTGCCACATCATTGAGGCGTGGATTGCTAGGCCATGCGTTAAAGGTAATGACGTGTAGGGTTGTCCCGCTAGCCGCATGGACAGTTTTTGGCGCAAAGTATGGGCCGAACCATAACCCGCCGACCACCGCGAGACTCGCGATCACGCCTAATAGCCAGCGTTGGCGCAGTACAAGAGTCACGGGCAAGACGATGAACAGCGGCAAAAAGATATACAACACAAAGGCGTTGAGTAAGGCCAGCCACCAGAAACGATCTCCGAACAGCAGCCGCAGCACAAGGTAGCACGTTAAGCCTGTGGCGTAGCAGATAACTAACGCGCCGAGGATGATACGCACCAACAGCCAGAGGCTGCGAATCCATTCAGTGAAAATGTGTTCAAGGGATGACATGATGTTTTGTCCAATAAACGAACAGGGCGATCCTACCACTGGATCGCCCTGTCAGGTTGAACGCTAAGCAAGCGCTTAGACGACGATGTTGACCATGCCGCGTGTGGGAACGTAGAACCCTTTGCTCGGCGGTTCGCCGTTAAAGTAGCGTTGAATGCTTTCGCTAGACAGCGCCGCCGCCTGCGCGGTCCATTGTGCCTTGCCTTGCTCCTCGTTTCGTGGTGATTATAAGCTCCTTGGAGCATCTTTTTCTCTGGAATGCCCTTAGCGAAAGATCGCCAGCACGTCCCCAAGGTTCGCTTTCCTCAATTGGTACAAGGCGAAAGTTAAACAGCATTTTGCAGTTACTCCTGATTGGATGATTTCTTATGTCGTTGTTAGTTATTCTCACAAGTTCCAATTTAAGCCTGAGCGATTATTGTTTGCCAATTCCACAAATTCGCCAACTTTACGATCCTCAGGTCGCGTTTCACTGGCTATAATAAGGGGTTCTTACTTCTAAGTAGATGAAACGTGGATATGCCCGACCTACAACCGACAAATTATGCCCAGAAGATTGCCGCCGCTTTAGCATTGCGCCAACAGCAAGTCGCGGCAACGATTGATCTGATCGACAGTGGCAATACGCTGCCGTTTATCGCCCGCTATCGTAAGGAAGTTACTGGAAGTTTGGACGAAGACCAGATCCGCAATCTGACTGAACTACTGGAACGTCTGCGCGGGCTGGATGAACGTCGCAAAACGATCCTGACTTCGATTGAGGAACAAGGCAAACTTACGCCTGACCTGCAACAACAGATCCTTACAGCGGAGACGATGACTGCGCTTGAAGACATCTATCAGCCGTATAAGCAGAAACGCCGTACCCGTGCCAGCATCGCCCGTGAGAAGGGCTTGCAAGGGTTGGCGGATCTGATCTTGAAACAAGTTCGCACCGCGCAAACTCCACATGAATTGGCAGCACCGTACAAAAACGATCAAGTGCCCGATGTCGAGGAAGCCCTCGCCGGGGCGCGGGATATTGTTGCTGAAACGATCAGTGACAACGCTGAAGTGCGTGGGCAGGTGCGCGATAGAGCGTTGCGCTACGGTCTACTACAATGTGGCAAAATCGAAGATGCCGAAGATTCCAAAAAAGTCTACGAAACTTATTATGAATTTGACTTTCGGGTGGATCGTATCAGGCCACATCAGGTGTTGGCGATTAATCGCGGCGAGACGGAAAAGGTGCTGCGTGTTTCGTTGGACATAGCAGATCGCGACTGGCAGCAGCCTATCCAGCATGTGTTCCGGCCTGATCCACGTTCGCCGCTGGTGACTCAGCTTGAACTAGCTTTCGACGATGCCGCCCATCGACTGCTGCTGCCCTCTATTGAGCGTGACGTGCGCCGCACATTAACCGAACAGGCTGAAGCTCATGCAATTAGTGTATTTGGAACTAATCTGCGTGGCTTGCTTAGTCAGCCACCGCTAGCTGGGCACACGATTCTCGGCCTCGATCCCGGCTTCCGCACCGGCTGCAAAGTCGCAGTGGTTGACCCGACAGGTAAAGTGCTGGAAACCGCGACCATCTATCCACATGAACCGCAAAAGCAGCGCGACACTGCACTTAAAACGCTGAGAAATCTCATTGAGCGACATGGGGTGACGCTGATCTCGATTGGCAATGGGACAGCTTCCCGCGAAACTGAACAGCTGGTCGCGAAACTGACGCGCAGCGTGCAATCCGCGCATTATCTGATCGCCAATGAAGCTGGGGCGAGTGTCTACAGTGCCAGTCCATTGGCTCGCAGCGAACTGCCCGATCTCGACGTGACGCTGCGCGGTGCAGTGTCGATTGCGCGGCGCGTCCAAGATCCGCTTGCCGAACTGGTCAAGATCGATCCGAAGTCTATCGGAGTCGGTATGTACCAGCACGACGTAGATCAAAAACAATTGACGCAATCGCTGGATGGGGTGGTCGAAACGGTGGTGAATCGTGTGGGCGTAGACCTAAACACAGCGTCAGCGGCGTTGCTGACTCATGTTGCCGGAATTGGTCCAAAACTGGCTGAGAATATCGTGACTCATCGGGACAACGGTGGCCCGTTCCCAGATCGTAAGACATTACGCAAAGTGGCAGGCTTGGGGCCAAAAGCCTTTGAGCAGTCAGCTGGATTCTTGCGGGTGCGCGGCGGTGATAACCCACTCGATTCCAGTGCGATCCATCCCGAAAGTTACAAGATCGCGGAAAGTATCTTGAAGCGTGCCGGATTGACCGTCGAGTCGCCGTTGGCGGCGCGGGAACTTGCATTGGCAGCACTGCGAATGAAACAGCCACTCGATGTACTGGCGACAGAACTTGGCACTGGTATCCCCACCCTTACCGATATTTTCGAGCAGCTTATCCGCCCCGGACGCGATCCACGTGAAGATTTGCCCGCACCGTTGTTACGCAGCGATGTGCTTTCGATGAACGATCTGCAACGCGGGATGCGGCTTAGTGGCACCGTGCGAAACGTGGTAGATTTTGGTGCGTTCGTGGACATCGGCGTAAAGCAGGATGGCTTGCTACATCGCAGCCAGATTCCCCGCGACGAAATATTGAGCGTTGGCGAAGTGCTAGAAGTCGAGATTCTCAACATTGAGCAAGATCGCGGACGGATCAGCTTGGGCTGGCCCACTACCAAATAGCAAATTACTGTATATCTTCTTGGTTATCAGGTCTAACCTTTTTAGCAGATGAGATTAAAATTAATAATGGTGTCCACAAAGTATTCCACCTTGCCCCCGAAGGCAAGGACAGCTTGTCCAATGTGAATCACTAGCGCTTTAGTAAAAATCGATTCGGAGATATACTTATATGAATATCTGTTCGTATCAATAAGAAACGGTGCCCAAACGTAATGTTAAACTTTGTCGAAGATGATTTTGACATTCGCACGGTAAATTTTTTCTGTATACCCGCGCAAGAACGCTCACAGTTAGCCGCCTTGCAACCCAACACCTTCGATGTGGCAGTCCTTTTGACACAACCCTCAGAAAATAAAGCTACACTACCATTTCGCTATAATCCAGCAATTCACGAACCATTTCTGAACGGAGTTTACGACTGGCTCAAAGCCATTAATCCGTTAATGTCCAAAACAGGTATATTATATATATACGGTCTGCAACAATGGCTACCTTACTTTTCAGTTTACCTCGACAATCTAGGATGGTATTTCAAATACTGGCTTGCCCTAGAGGTTGTTCATCCCGCTCCAACTGAGAAACCTATGATAAACACCCATGAAGGCATTCTACTTTACGTCCACAACAAAAATAAATTTAATATACGTAAGGTACGCTCGCCGCACTCACACTGTGATGTTTGCGGTGACTTTACAGCCGATTGGGGAGGTAAGAAAGACCAGCGTCATCCACTCGGATATGCAATCTCAGATGTGTGGGATGACCTGCCTCGGATAAAAGATGAACACTACACTCTCTCACCTGAAGTTTGGCAACGTCTTATCATGCTCGCCGCTCAAAATGGTAGCAACATTTTGTGTGCAAATTATGATGGACTAACTGACTTGGAGAAATACATCCTTGAATAAAATATATCAGGGAGATTGCATTGAACAGATGGATCGTCTATACGCGGAACATGGAACGTGCGTCGATTTAGCCTTTGCTGACCCACCCTATAATCTCAGTAAATCCTACGAAGGCTATACTGATGATCGTAAAGACGCGGAATACATACAATGGTGCAATGAGTGGTTACTTCGTTATGTACGGCTGCTAAAGCCTAACGGCTCCCTGTTCATCTTGAATTTACCGCGTTGGTCAACACACCACGCCGTCTTCTTAAGCCAACATCTCTACATGCAAAACTGGATTGTCTGGGATGCCCTCAGTGATCCACGCGGTAAGATTATGCCAGCACATTACACCTTGCTCCATTACACCGCACATCCCACCGACTTTACACTCAATCCCGAAGCAGCCGTAGAGCCTGCAACACGCTGCTTGCGTGCCAAGTGCGTCAAAACGCGATCACCTTACTTATATCGCGAAAATCTTACCAACATTTGGCACGACATTCACCGCATCAAGCACAAGCGAGACCGGGATCAACATCCATGTCAATTGCCTGAGAAACTGCTAAACCGAGTAATACGTATGGCATCAAATCCAAATGATGTAGTTCTCGATTGTTTTATGGGCACAGGGACAACTGCTGTGGTTGCTCAAAAGCTAGGTAGACAGTATTTAGGTGTGGAAAATGATCCGTCGTACATGGATATCGCCAAACGTCGCCTAAACCAAGCCCATAAGCCGATCATAAGCCATGACACATTGGTTATCCCAACGCAGTTAAGGTTATTCGCTGGAATAGACTAGGTTAGTCAGGATTCTTGTTTTCCTGCTCAGTCTCTTCATCAATCACCTCACCCGGATTAAGTGGAACATCTCCAAGAGAAACCGCTTCGCCTTTATCAATTTGATTAAGGTAATGTTTTATGCGCTTTCGTTCCTCTTCGCTCATGACCGTATACCACTTCACTATAAATGCCGCCCATCTAAAGCGCATAGAAGCATCAAGAGCATGTAAGAAATCTTCTTTAGAGTTCCAATATGCACTACCTTCTTCAAATTTTCCCCAGCCTTTGGGCCGTATCTTTCCATCATAATCTCGATAAAGCACTCCTTTTGACGCAGGTTTATACCCCGCAGTGCGATAATGCGGTTCAATATATACAGCATCTATGTATATACGGTTAGGTGTTGGGGCATTGTTTTGTGACTCTACAACTTCCTGACTCCATTTCACAACCACATGATATTCCGCTGAAAATTTGGATATATGACTTTCAATATAAGTATCCAGTCGTGCTATATCGTACCAAGGAGATTTATTGCTTTCCCCAGATTTGATATCGATAGCATACGTTTTACCTTTGAATATGATCTTTAGATCGGGATAGCTGCTTTTTGAGGATGCCTTACGATAACAGTTGTCCACTGCTATTGTTTTGCGTGATTTGTTCCCTGTACATTCTTCGGTGATCCCAAATCTAGTATCCAAAAATTCTATTAGAATGGGATTAATTACATCTTCATATTCTTCCCAAGCTGACCTAAAACCTTGCTGGACATTGTAGAGAGAAAACTTGTCCATAATTTGTTTAATTAAGCCCGGAATTGCCGCTTCAAAGGCTTCACAGAACTCGTCCATCATTTTCACTTTCTATGGGTTGAGGATTATTAGTTTCGCCGAGGAGCCAAGACGCAGATACTTTCAGTAATTTTGAGATAGCAGCGACCTCAAAATCGCTTACTGGCCTAGCCCGTTGCTCAATTTTGGATATTTGAACTTGGGTTAGATCAATACCTTCCAACTGAAGCAAAGTTGCCAATTTTACTTGCGTGAGTTTCGGATGGTGCGCTAATCGCGCTACGCGCAGTCGTTCACCAATCAAATTTGCAGGTGCAGACATTTGACAACAGATCGATTTACCAGATGAGTTTAATTGACTTGATCACAAAAAATATTCCCTCGGAGAATATTCGATTATTCACCCAAATGTCTATCTCCTGCGCTGGGTGTGATTTTCGATACGAGCTAATTCCACTACGGTGTAGGCGTGGCATCGGGCTTGTCTTCCATCGTGAAGGTGTAGATGAGCGAACCAGAAGCCACATACACGCGATTCTGATCAACATACACGCCCGTTAATTGGCGGAACGCCGCATTATCGGTGGCGCGGAACCGGAAGCGAAACGTCCCCGCCAGTGTCACCTGATAGACCGATTGATCGAGCGGATCGGTGATATAGATGGCGGGCAGAGTCGAGTCATTGTCGAGATACATGGCGTTGGCGCTTTTCAAGCTGCCATCGGGCAAGCCATTGAAGCTAAACGGCTGTTCCGCGCCGCCGTTAAAGCGTTTGAGCGTGCCATTGCTGAATAGGACAAAGATATTGCCAGAACCGTCAATTGCGAAGTCCACCGCATCTTTGAGATCGGGCTTGGAAGTCGCCGCGAAGTATTCTTCGGGCGCATCTGGGTAAGTTATCCCTGTCGGCAGATACCGCCAGATTTGGTTTGCACCTGCGTCAAGAATATAAAAGCGCCCTTGCCATGTGGCAATCGCCACTGGGTTGACCCACAGATCGCTGCCCGGTAGCGACTGAGAAGTCGCCGGGGCGAAGGTGGGCGAATAGGTAATCAGCAGTCCTTGCGTATCGAGGGCGGCTAACACATTGGCCCGTGGTATCCCGCCTTCCGGCATCCACACAATATCGATCAACTGCTGCACCGAACGTGAACCAACCGCCTGCGATTTTTGCACAACGGGTTGTGCGCTGCGAGCGGCTACCATATTAGATGTTTGGTTGAGCGTATCGCGGGAGATAGCACTGGATTTGATTTCCAGCGTATACATACTGGTGCCGCCCTGAATGATCGGGCCGCGCAGTTTCGCACTATCGCTAAAACTGCGGATCGGGATAGCAGTGCGGCGCGTGACCTTAGCGTAATTGTCGAGAATCCCTTGCGCTTTGGCGCGGATACCTTCCAGAGTCGCGTCGTCCGTCCGTCCGCTGGAAAGTTCTACATTGTCGATGCGCTGCAACACGCCTACCCAAACGGTCTTGGAGCGATCCTGTTCGGTAATGGGAATCGTGCTGGCCTGATCTGCTGCTGCTTGGACATCTTGTACCTGTCGCTCAAACTCGGTCATGTCGGCTTGCGAGAGCCGCAACGCCACCACAATAAACACAATCACGACTGGCACCAGAATCGCGAGTCCAGCGGCAAGCATGGCGGGGATCTGTGGGCCGCCTTCCTCTGGTTCGGGCAGCAAGCGATCCAGTAGAGCACTTAAGCCTTTGGTAAAGGCGCTGAGAAATGAAGCGACCCCGCCAACGGCACGCCGTCCAGCACGCGACGCATTCTGAGTCGTCTCGGCAGCGATTTCGCGAATAGGTGGCAGTGGTTCGGCGGCGACACTCGCGGCATTTGGCGCGGGGCTACGTACCGGATCGGACTTAGGCTTGGGCGCTGGTTTGGGCGGAGTCGGCGGAGCGGCAACGGATTTGACCGGGGCAGCTAATCCAGTTGCCGAAAGCGGACTGGCTGGCGCGGCGGTTGGTGCAGCCGAAGACCTTGTAATACGCAATCCCGTTGGCGGAGCCTGCACAGTTGGATCGGGCGTATCGACTGACACAAATTCGATCACCACCGCTTGCGCTTTATTGCCGCCCAACGTCTTGAGTGGTTCGATAATTGATTGCAGATTGCCCGCGCCTAACGCATCATTGAGATCTTGACGATCTGCTTGGGCGAAGCCAGCATCTGCCAAAATCATGACGTGCTTCGGCGCGATCTCGTAGTGCGAAAGTTTGATGTCGGGGACGGGGCTGTAGCCAAGTGGCAGCCCGTTAAGGGCATATTCGTCGCGCAGATCGTCGGGCAGCGTGATAAACGAGTCGCCCTGACGCAGCAAACATAAACATGCACCCGCCCGTGCTACATAGACTTCATGCCCACGCAGCACCAGACAGATCATATTGGCTTCATAGCGCTGTCCGGCAACGACATTGTGTTCGATCAGGTTGTTGTTGACGACTCCGACAGCTTCACGTAAACCACTAGTCACACCACCGCTGGTCTGGAAGTACAGATCAGCGGCAAGGCGGGCAAGCTGCTCATAGAAAGTCGCCTGACCTTGCGTTGAGCCTGCCGGTGTAACCAGTGTAAAAAAGGTGTCTTGTTCACGACCCCGCTGCGGTTTGCGCGGTGGCAGCTCGACCAATGCGCCCGGTGGCGTGGCGCTCACCGCTCGCCCACCGACCACATAGACATGTCCTATTAGTGCTTCGAGTTCATCCAGCATGTGCCAAATCTGCCCAGTGACATTATTTGACACGCATTGTACCTTATTCGAGTCGTAGGGGCTAGCCGCCGGAATATTGAGGCAGGGCAGCGTAAACCCCTAGCCCCGAATAAGGAGAATTAAAAGACCTTCCCTAACTTTGTCCGCTGTATGATTTTTTGCAAATTTTGCGTAGAATCTTAAGACTGTTTATCAAAAGGAGCATTATTGGCGATGAAACCGTTAACGGGTAAAGTGGCAGTAGTCGCTGGGGCGACACGCGGCGCAGGGCGAGGGATCGCGGCGATGCTAGGTGAAGCCGGAGCAACCGTGTATTGCACCGGACGCAGCACACGCAGCAAAGTTATCCCGCAGGGCAAACCCGACTCACCTTTTGCCAATATCTATCGCAGGGAAACGATTGAAGATACCGCCGAGATGGTCACATCCTATGGCGGGGTGGGCATCCCAGTACAGGTTGATCATTTGGTGGAAACACAGGTACAAGCCCTCTTTGAGCGCATCAAAGCCGAACAAGGCAAACTGGATATTCTGGTTAACGATGTGTGGGGTGGCGATGAATTGGCGGAATGGGGCAAACCCTTCTGGGAAATGGATCTCCGCAAAGGTTTTACGATGACGGAACGCGCCATCAATACCCACATCATCACCAGTCGCTATGGCGTACCACTGCTGGTGGAACGTAGTCAGGGTTTGGTGATCGAGATTACCGATGGCGATACCGATAAATATCGCAGTAACTTTTTCTATGATCTAGTCAAATCCACTATCATTCGGATGGCCTATGCCATGTCCGAAGAACTCCGCCCGCACAACATCACAGCGTTGGCGCTTACCCCCGGCTTTCTGCGATCCGAATCGATGCTGGAACTTTTTGGAGTCACCGAAGCAAACTGGCGCGAGGGAGTCAAGACAGATCCGCATTTTATTGCCTCAGAAACGCCGTTTTTCGTAGGGCGATCAGTGGCGGCACTGGCAGCCGATCCCAATGTATTGAGCAAAACGGGCAAGGTGTTTAGCTCGTGGGGCTTATCCGATGAGTACGGCTTCATAGACATTAACGGCGAACGTCCCCATTGGGGACGCTATTTCGCGGAGCATGTCGAGGGCAAAGAACTGTAGAACCCTTTAGATCCTAGACTTTGCGGGCAACTTTGAAGCGCAGCGGAATGCCGAGCATTAAGCGCGTTTGTGCTTCCATCACGGGCAGCGCCAGAAAAAAAAGAGTCATCACGGGCAGCAGTGGAAAACTGATCAGTGTTAGCAGGACTTCACGGACGGTCCAGGGGCGTGGTCGCGGCGGGCGCAAGCGCATATCGATAAACCAGAACACGATCCCGATAATTGCGACTACCACCAGCGAAGCTTGCAGCAAAATAAACGGCGGATACTGCCAGCCACGCTGTAATAATGCCGGGTAAAGCAATAGCGGCAGTTGTGCGCCAAACGTAATGATCACCCAACCTGCGCCCGCCATGATATTGTCATGGGCTACCCTCAGCAAGATTTCCAGCCCGCGTCCAAACGGCATTTCGGGGCGCTCGATCATCTGAGCCAGCGTGTAGCCAACTTCCTTTGCGCCCCACGCATGGCGCATACTCTGTGAATAGCGGTTCTTGCACGCCTCCCAGAAATTGCTGCCCGTTACTGCATACCCAGAAAACGGCAGATAGATTTGCCCAAGTTCCAGTTTGCCTTCGCGCCGGAAAAAGCACTTGATAAACATATGCGATTCGTCCGCGATCACGTCAGTATCCCAGTAACCCACTTCATCCGCGAGTCGCAGACTGAGAGAGTAGGTCGAGATCGGCACAGCACGCCACCACGGAGCCGCCAGATAGGCCAGCTCCCACGCTGCTGAGTAGGCATGGATCAACCCCATCGCTGGGTGGATGTCCCAGACATTGTTGTGATAGCGGATCGGCGCTTGCCAGACGGTCAGGTTGCGTTTGGTTGAAGTGGCAAACAGGCACGACAAACATTCCAGATACTTGACGTGCAACAGGGAATCGGCATCGCTGGTCGTAAGTACGATTTGATCGAGCGAATAGCCCATCTCATCGACCAAACGCCGCTTGATGCTGCGGACTGCCCAAGTCTGGTTGGCGGATTTCGTCTGCAATTCCCCGGAGAGTCCTCTGGGGTGCAGCGTTGAAAATAAGTGCAGGAAGCAGTGAGCATATTCCGCTTCGAGGATGGCGGCTTTGGCAGCGGCTTCTGGTTCTCCAGCTTCCATCGCCAGCACGACGATCACTTGCTGACGAGCGGGTGACTGCTGAGCCAGACGATCAAGTGTTTGCCGTAAGACAGACAGTTCTTCTTTATAATTGGGGATTACGATAAGGTGGAAGACATCTTCCCAATCGAGGCTGTGAGGGGTGCGCCGCTTTTCATATTCGGCGTGCCAGTCGATACACTCCCACTGGCTGATCAATTTTAGCCCGTTTAGGTTAGCATAGGTCGCCAGCACGATCCGCACGGCGAGATATGCCCCGATTAGTGCGGCAACGCTAAACAGGAGCAGCGGATTGCTAACCGCCCCAGCGATGACTAGCAATAGACTGAGCCACGCCAAAAAGCCGGGTAGCCCATCAAACACACGTTCAGGGATGGTCGGAGACAGTGAGCCATTCGAGGCAGAGCGTCCAACGCCAAACTGCGCGTTGTTACGCCGATTCCCACCAGACAGATAAGGCACACACCCTCCACCCATTAACTTTACAGTACATCCATACACATTCTGTGAAAAGAATAACACACCCTGAGAAGGCCTTCAATCTTTGTGTAAGAGGTGTAAGCAAAGTTGTTATTGGTATAGCGGGGGCTAAAAATATCCCTACCTTAAATCCCTCTCCACTAGTGCAGAGAGGGACTTTCAAACTCAGCCTATTTCGCCTCTCCTGCGGGAGAGGGGTTGGGGTGAGGGCTAATGATCGCGCTCGACTACGTGACGAGTCAGGGCTTGGAGTTCGTCGCGGGCTTCGGAAGGCGGCAGCACTGCCAGACTCATGGCGGCGAGTGTAGCAAGCTGACTGGCGTTTTCGCGCCCTTCCTGAATGTAGTTGCCACTCATCATTTTTTGCTTGAAAGCTGTTAAAGGATCGGCAGCGTCCACGTCCAGCACGGCGGTTGCTGCGCCGCTCCCACCATTTGCCACTGCCTGTGCTATGACAAAGCCTTTACCCTGCGCCACATCCAGACCAGCGGTTTTGCCAAGCTGTTTGCTATCGGCAATCAGATCCAGAATATCATCGACGATCTGGAAGGCCAGTCCGACATTGAAACCGTACTGTTCCAGTGCAGTGATTTGATCTTTTGTGCCGCCGCCGACCATCGCGCCAAGTTTGGTTGCCGCCGCGAACAATGATGCGGTTTTCTTAGCGATGATCCGTGCGTAAGTTTCGCGATCCAGCGTGCCGTTTTTAGCGGCCTGAGCCTGTAAGGTTTCACCCTCGACTAGTGCAACCGTTGCCTGAGCGAACACCACATTAAGATCCTTGAATGGCGCGACTAGTTCATAGACTTTGGTAAACAAATAGTCGCCAGTCAGCAGCGCAAAGGTACGGCCCCATGTCGCGTTAACCGTGGGACGACCTCGCCGCAAACTCCCATGATCATTGATGTCGTCATGAACCAACGTTGCCGTGTGAACGAGTTCGACAGCCGCCGCGATGGGCAGCACTTCGTTCAAGTCCTTGCCGCCGACAGCCTCGTAGCCCAACAGCGTCAGACGAGGTCGCACACGCTTGCCGCCCGCTTCGAGAATATGGCGGCTGGCATCACGGAGCACATCTACGTCACTGTCTACAATTGACTTCAGCAGTTCATCGACTGCCCGTAATGCCTGTTCGTTGTTCATGCGATCTCCTAGTGAGTCGTTTGTACCTTTCAGAACTTATTGAAAGTATTGTAACATAATCTGCATCGTGAAGTCAATAGGGTAGCCAGCCAACTAACAAACATTCCGGCTTTGTCGGCTGGTAGGCAGTACAGAAATCAATTTCATGAAAATGTGAAGCGCTTTGAATTCTTACTCTCAACCTCAAACGCCCGTTTAATGAACGTATATAAGCTCAATTTGGCGTAGTATTGGCTGATCAACTCAATTGTTACTCCTACACCAAAAATCAAAAACCCTAGTAAACCAACGCAAAGTACGCTTACCCCTACTGACAAAACAGCGAATATTAGAAGCCCTATCGCAAAAACCATAGAAAGAATAATGACCGTGAAATCGGAACTGATTTCGCCTGAAATTTGTGTGGAAATGCCAGAGATACCCGTTAAATATCCTGTAGCCTTGATAGATATGATTCTTCTAGGCTGTTCCACCGAAAATCGATAGGCCTTTTCATCGCTAACTTCGATTTTTACAATATGGCTAGATCCAATAAAGCGAAGCTCATGTTTACCTGCTAACACCTCGGCGCACTTTATAAGAGGTTCGTTCACAACAAAACTGAAGGGAAGTGCCCTTAAAAAAGATGCCCAACCCTTTGAAGTAATTTTATTGGGATTCATATTAAGCCTGCAAGGCTATATAACCTACAGAATTATCGTTAGCAAATGTACCTTACGCACCCTGAATTAGATGATCGATTCGGGCGGCAAGCGAAAAGTCGGCTTCGGTTAGGCCGCCTGCATCGTGCGACACCAGCGAAAGCGTCACCTTGCAATACTTGATCACGATGTCGGGATGGTGTCCAGCGGACTCAGCAATATGACCCACCGCCCCAACAAACATCACGGCGGTGGGGAAACTTGCCAATTCTATCGTGCGAGTGATCTCGCCATTTTCCAGATGCCAACCGGGCAGCGCCCCAAGATGGTTTTTAATATCATCAGCGGACAGGACTTCGTTCATAAATCCCTCGCAATCTCATGAATAGACGGTCAGGCAAAGTGTAGCGTCTCACGCGGGTTTTGTCACAGCCACGAGTCGTGATAGACTAGCCACACAATTTTTCTTGAACAATCTCGCCAACATTGAGGAATTATGCCGTCTGAACTGGCTGCCGAGCGTGGAGAACCGAGTTATGTCTGGCGCAGTGGGCAGGAACGTCGCCTGCAACTGGTCGAACAGTGGGTCAAGCTGACCGGAGCCACGATCCTTGAAGTGGGCTGCGGCATCGGCACGTATTCCGCGCAGTTCCGGCGACGTTTTACACCCAACGTCGAAGCGATTGAGATCGAACCAGAGCGAGTTGTCATTGCCCGCAAGGAAACACCTCACGCGATTGTCGCAGTTGCCGAACATCTGCCTTATCCGGCTAAACGGTTCGATCTCGTCTTTTCCAACGAAGTGATCGAGCATGTGCAGGATGATCACGCTGCCGCCGCCGAAATGGTGCGAGTGACCCAGCCCGGTGGACGGATAATCCTGTACTGCCCAAATCGGTGGTGGCCTTTCGAGACACACGGTTTCTACTGGCGCGGCGTGTATCATTTTGGCAACATCCCACTGATCAACTATTTGCCAGACTTCCTACGCAACCGACTCGCGCCACACGTCCGAGTTTACACTGGGCATGGACTGCGCGGCCTATTTGAAGGCCAACCCGTGCGAATCGTCGCCCATTTGCGGGTGTTTCCCGGCTTCGACAACATTGTGCGGCGCTACCCAAAGGCAGGTCGGTTTGTCCGTTCTGTGCTGTACACCCTTGAATCAACGCCGCTGCGTGTCTTTGGGTTGTCACATTTTTTGGTGCTGGAACGGCTATAAAGCGGTTCTTACGGAAATCTAGTTATCGTGGGGTTGTGCGAATCAAACATCGAATTCACAGCCAACACATGGTATATAATGAATAAATAATTTATCGGAAGGAATATCTCATGGTTAAAAAAGCAGAAGTAGAGCGTAAGCGTAGCCCATTGTATCCAGTTTTTGCACTGTTTTTGGTAGTAGGCATGTTGGCAGTCGCCTATGCTATTACCGAACTGGTGGTACTCAAAATGCCGCAAGTGCGAGCAGTAGTTTCCAATGCAGTTATTACGCAGGCGCGGGTCGGTTTTACGCTCGGAATCTGGTTTGTGCTAATGGCCTTCGCGTTCTTTTTGGTGTCGATACTCGTCGGCAACGATCCTAACGATGTTAAGGCCATGCCGCTGCCACCCAAACAGAAAGATTTGAAGAAACAAAAAAGACGCTAAGTGGGGGGATCAATGACCGAACAGCCATCGCTGGATACAGGCGTTGTGGGACACTCCGTCGGGCAATCGGTGCGCCGCCTCGATGCTGTGGGCAAAGTCACCGGAGAGACAGCCTACCCCGGCGACATCAATATTGATGGGCAGCTATGGATGAAAGTGCGTTTCTCGGATCGTGTCCATGCGCGGGTCATTTCGGTAGACACCTCATTTGCCGAAAAGCATCCCGGAGTGGTGGCAATCTTCACAGCGCGAGATGTGCCGTGTAATGAGTACGGTCTTGTCATCAGTGATCAGCCAGTGTTGTGTGGTCCCGGCAGCAGCAAACCCGGCACAGACATTGTGCGCTGCCTTGCCGATCAGGTCGCGATTGTCGTGGCAGATTCTGAGGAATCCGCCGCTGCCGCCCGCGATCTGATCACCGTTGAGTATGAAGATCTGCCGATTGTGACCGATGCGGAAGAAGCGATCAAAGACGATGCGCCGCAGCTGCACGCCGAGTCGCCCAACAATATTCTGTGTCATTTCCGCATCCGCAAAGGCGATATGCAAGCCGGTTGGGATCAGGCCGAGGTGGTGGTCGAAGGCACTTATACCACTTCATGGCAGGAACACGCCTACTTGCAACCGGAAGCCGGCCTCGGTTATATCGATGAGCAAGGTCGCGTAACGGTCATCGTGGCAGGGCAGTGGACGCACGAAGATCAAGAACAGATCGCCCATGCGCTCGAACTGCCAGCCGACGAGGTACGGGTGATCTACCCAGCGATTGGCGGTGCATTCGGCGGACGTGAAGATATGTCTGTGCAGATCATTCTGGCGTTGGCAGCGTGGAAATTACGCCGTCCCGTCAAGATTATTTGGAGCCGCGAAGAGTCGATCCGGGGCCATCACAAGCGTCACCCGGTGACGATCCATACCAAATGGGGTGCAACTCGCGCTGGCAAGATTGTCGCTATTGAAGGATCACTCTACGGTGACGGCGGCGCGTATGCCTACACGACGGCAAAGGTCATGGGCAATGCACAACTGCTCGTTTCCGGCCCGTACAGCGTGCCGAATATCCATTTAGATACTTATGGCATGTACACCAACAATATTCCGTCGGGCGCGTTTCGCGGCTTTGGTGGCCCCCAAGGAGCCTTTGCCGCCGAAGGGCAGATCAATAAATTGGCGGATCTGCTCAATCTCGATCCTGTTGAGATTCGAGCGCGGAATGTGCTGCACGAAGGCGATCTACTCTCGGTAGGGACACCCCTGCCTAAAGGCGTTACGATCCCCGAAGTGGTGGAAAAATGCGCCGAGGAAAGCGGGTACTGGGAGCAAACTCCGCAAGGCTGGAAGCGCAAGCCGTTGGCGCAGCCCATTGACCAGTCGAAGCGGCGCGGGGTTGGCTTTGCCTGTGGCTTCAAGAATATCGGCTTTAGCTTCGGCTTCCCTGAACAGAGTTGGGCAACCATTGAACTGTATGGCGAGACGGACATCGAGCGTGTCATTGTGCGGCAGGCAGGCGCGGAAGTTGGTCAAGGGGCGCACACCGTCTTCGCCCAGATGACCGCCGATGCGGTAGGCGTACCGTTGGAATGTGTGCAACTGCTCTCGCACGATACCGCCGAAACGCAAACATCGGGTAGCGCGTCGGCCTCACGCTTGACCTTTATGGCAGGTAACGCGATTCGCGGCGCGGCGGAAAAAGCATTGCAAGCGTGGGAAAACGAGGAACGTCCCGCCATCGGTAATTTCCAGTATCGCCCACCAACAACAACAGCCTACGATCCCGACACGGGACGGGCTGAACCAAACTTTGCCTATGGCTATGTGGCGCAGGCGATTGAAGTTGAGGTCGATATTGAAACAGGCCACATTGATGTGATCCGCGTGGTATCGGCAAATGACGTAGGCCGTGCGGTCAACCCTCAACTTGTGCAGGGTCAAATCGAAGGGGCAGTCGTGCAGGCGCAAGGTTACACGGTACTGGAACACCTGATCAGCGTGGACGGCACGATCCGCAATCCATACCTATCTACTTACTTAATTCCAACGGTGCTGGACGTTCCACACGAAGTGAAATCGGTCATTCTGGAATATGCCGATCCGATTGGGCCGTGGGGCGCACGCGGTATGGCAGAGATGCCATTCTTGACCGTTGCGCCTGCCGTTGCCGCCGCCGTTCATGATGCAACTGGCGTATGGATCGACGCAATCCCGATGACTCCGGATCGTGTGGTGAGCCATTTGTTGGCGCGGGAGTCACGGGCTGCCAATGGCATTGTTTGATACGCTGATCCTGATTCGCGGCGCGGGCGATCTTGGTTCCGGGGTAGCCTACCGTTTGTTCAAGGCGGGCTTCCCCATCGCCATGACCGAACTTGCCCACCCGCTGCTGGTTCGCACCACCGTGAGCTATGGAGCGTGTGTACATAATGGTGGCGTAATCGTCGGCGGAGTCGCGGCACGTCGGGTGAGTTACGCGCAAGTGCCAGAGATGATCATGCACGATGTCATCTCAGTCATTGTCGATTCGAGCCGCGAAGCGATTGCCGCGCTGCGTCCCACAGTGGTCATTGATGCACGGGTCGCCAAAGTGAATCTCGACACGACCTTGCAAGATGCGCCGCTGGTGATCGCGCTTGGCCCCGGTTTTACGGCGGGGGTAGACTGCCACGCTGTGATCGAAACCAATCGTGGACACCATCTAGGGCGTGTGATCTGGGAAGGCAGCGCCGAACCGGATACTGGGCAACCCGGCAATGTCAACGGCAAAGTCGGAGATCGGGTGCTGCGTGCGCCTGTCGATGGCGCAGTGACGCAGGTAGTCGTGGTGGGCGAATACGTTCAAGCGGGCGCGATCATTGCCCGTGTTGCCGATCAGCCTATCATCGCGCCCTTCGATGGGGTGCTACGCGGCTTGGTCGATAACGATACGGTTGTGCGGGCTGGCCTCAAGATTGGAGATCTCGATCCACGCGCCAAACGCGAATACTGCTTTACGATCTCCGATAAGTCGCTGGCTATTGGCGGCGGCGCAGTCGAGGCGGTGTTAAGCGCTCCACAGTTGCAAGGGGTGTTGCATCGCTCCAAACTCGATGCGCGTTAATAGACCATTCAGTATGTCAGTAGAAAGTATACGCAAATGAGTGGCATGTTATCCCTAAAAGAACGTTTTGAAACTGCTCAAGCGGAATATGACGTTTTGAAACAGCGCTGTGAGTCCCAAGCTGTTCGCTGGGAATGGGTCGATGGATTCCTTTATCGACCAGAACCTTTTTTCCATGAGCGCGAACAATTCTCTAGGGGGCGCGTAATCCCACGTGAACCAAAAAATAATCTTGAACGTGCTACCTTTGCTCAATATGGCTTCAATAAGGATAACCAGCTTGTCGTTGTTCGTTATAATCAGGCATTTGGTAAAGTCGTTGAACTATTCTATGTGCAGAATGGGGCAGTTACTGAAGGCACACGTTATGATGTGGATCACAAGCTAATTAATGTTAATCGACAATATTTTGTCGATGATCACATTGTCCGCTATGAAGTATTAGCTCAACCTCCGTTTTCAGAACCGAGATGGAGTAAAATAGAAAATTATCATTACACCAATGGCAAGCTAGCCCGCATTGAAGGCTCAAACTCTCGCTTTGAAATTACTTATTCCAAGCGTGGCGTACTGCATACTATCGCCGGATACTATGGCGTTAATGGTCAGAGGTTAGTGTATCGCCGTCCACGCAAAGAAGAAACACAAAAAGCACTTGGTGAGCGCCTTCATAAGGCGTTTGTCCAATTAATCCCAAAAGCATTGGCAAATGTCGAGATTACAGAACCAGTTTTTAACGTGACCTTATGCTACTCGGTTGCCAGCGTAGGATGGGACTTTTTTCCGCCAACCCTTGGCGTAATCTATGAAAGTGATCGACAGGAGACAATAGCAAAGCGGCAATCCTTAGCGGGTTATTTATGGAATCCCCATAATTTTTATAATGGCGACGTAGCTGACTTATGGGGTTTACTGGACGACGATCTCCGTGAAGCGTGCAGATTGTTAGGTCAGGAAATGGGATTGAGTTCCAGAGGATGTACTTTCGGGCAAAAATTGCTCAGGCGAGTTGCGCGTGATTTGGCTGATTTTAATTGGAGTACGATATTTAGCATCATGCCGGATTTTGTTATATATCCCTACCTAAACGAAGGCGCAAGCCATGTTGAATTTATGAGAGATTTTTCAGCGAGTGTCCCTCAAGAACGCATCGCCCAATTTCAAGAAAATGGCTATTTTTACCGATAAATATATTGCTGCTGCTGAGCTTTCGTTAGCCGCATAAAATTACTCGCCACAATTTATTGAGATTTTGTGCAAGCGCAGTTCTGGCAAGGCACGGGTTAAGCTGACCCCGATACGAGCTAGCCAATCTCTCCACCAGTAAGAATACATGCCATCCAAACGAAGCCACAACTGATCATCTTCGGCTTTGATAATATAGGGTGGGCTTGTAAAAATCTCAAAGTAATCCGGCAATCGTTCTACATCATCAACAGAAAGATCGTCACTTATCCCAACGCGATGTACCGTTTTGTTTTCTTCAATCCATTCATTGCACCATTGGGTGACTTGATCCCGTAGGTTGGTAGCGTCCTGTATAGTCTCGAATTCCACGACTACACAAAAGGTTCCGTCCTCTCGCACATAAGCTGGTATTTTTGATGGCATATCTATTTCAGGAACCCTCCTGATTATTCCGCGTCGAGATCAATCCCCACGCTTACCCCGGCGGCGGCTAACACGGCGGCGATTTCGGCGCGAGTGGGCATGGCGCGGCCTGTGCCAAGCTTTTGCACTTTGGCTCCCCCAGCGGCATTCGCCAATATCGCGGCTTCTTGCAGGGTAAGCCCGCACAGCGTGCCATAGATGAACGCCGCGTTGAAGCTGTCGCCCGCCCCAACCAGATCGCGCACAGTGACCGTAAAGCCCGGAACATCGATCTGTCCGCTATGGCTGATAACACGACAGCCGAGTTCGCCACGCTTAATCACCAGCAGTTGTGAGCCAACGTCTAGTAGAAAATCGTAGGCGGCTTGCCCCGTCAACCCATTAGCAATAGTGGGTAGTTCATCCTCGGTGGTCAACAGCGCATAAGTGTGTTCACGGATTCGGGCGCGATCCGGGTCGGGGATATATTTGGTGGCGGGGCCAACGTCGTACCAGATTGGTTTGCCGGAGGCCAACGCATAATCCACCAATGGATGCAAACTCGCCTCGCACAGTGTGAAGCCTTGCATGAACAGCGCATCGCCTTGATCGATGCTGTGCATTGCCGCCGGACTAAGCGTGAGAGTCTCGCCGCCGCCACCGTGCCAAACATAGCTGAACTTGCCTGCGTCCGGCTCAAACAACACTGCTACCATCGTCGTCGGAACCTGCGTGGAGATCGCTATCCCTTCGACATTGACCCCTTCGTCGCGCAGCACATCCAGCACATACCGCCCAAATAGATCATCCCCAAGTGCGCCAAGCGCGATCATCTGTGCGCCAAGACGCTGACCCGCCAGCAGAAAGTTGCCCGCGCCGCCCGGTTCGACCCTGTACCAAGGTATCTGCTGCGAGTCGCCCGGTGCGATAGGCAGTTTGACAGGCATTACGATGTCGGCGGTCAGGTCGCCAATCGTCACGATTTTTGGGTTCATGGTGATTTTACTTAAATTTAGGCAGGACTAGGCTAAACGTGCTGCCTTGTCCCAATGTACTCTGAACACTAATCGATCCTTGATGCGCCTCCACTATTCTTTGGGCGATACTCAAGCCAAGTCCCAAGCCCCCAGTATTGATGCTTCGCGCAGGGTCGGCCCGGTAGAAACGATCAAAAATGTGAGGGAGATCAGTATCGCTTATCCCTATCCCCTTATCCTGTATCTTTAGGAGTAGAGAGGCATCAGCCTGCTGTTCTGTAGAAACGATAATTTCTCCGTCTTGTGCCGAGTAGTTGATCGCATTGACCAGAATATGTTGTATCGCTAAACTGATTTCCATTTGGTCCACAAAAATCCGGGGTAAGCGCTGCGCTAGCTTGAGGTTCAAGCGAATGCGTTTTGGGGCCATCAATAGCTTTTGGTCGTCACAGACGTTTTGAATCAACATATTCAAATCCCTAGAGTCGAGATATAACTCGTTAGAAGCCATATCCAGACGTGAGAGTTCAAAAAGACTCTCGACAAGTGTTTGGATGCGCTGCACTTGATCATTGATTTTATCAAGATGATTTCGTCGGGTTTCGGTATCCTCTGCTATTCCAAGTAGGTATAAACTGCTGGACACTATCGTCAGCGGGGTGCGGAAGTCATGCGATGCGCCGCTAAGAAAGCGCTTCAACAGGTCAACCCTTTCGCGCTCGATTTGAAGCTCGATTTCAGTAGCTTCTGCTTCTTTACGGAGCGTTATATCTTCGGAAATCCCAGCAATCCGGTAGACAACGCCCTTATCATCGGCGATGGGGAAAGTATGAGCGCGAATCCAGCGGACAGCGCCATCCTTCCTAATAATGCGGTACTCCATCCCAAAACTGTCTTCAATATGGCGTTTACGTGTTTGCAGAACCCGGTTCAAGTCTTCGGGATGGATTATCTCAAGTAATGAAGCCGGATTTTCGAGAATACTCTCCAGAGTCCGACCAGTAATCGTTGCGTAGGCAGGACTCATATAGATCATCCGGTTATCGTGCGCGTCCCGTAACCAGATTGCCAGATAAAGGTGGTTGGCAAGCTGTCTGAAAATCTCATCTTTTTCCCGCAGCGAAATTTCAAGTTGTTTTTGCGTCGTAATGTCATCAAAGGAGCTTACGACTGCATAGGGCAGTTCTTCATTTTCGCGCCAGAGTGGCTGTGCGCTATTCGAAACCCATGACAAGCTGCCGTCTGGTTTGTAGATTCCCATCACAACATCAGTTTGTGGCTTACCTGTAGACAATGTGACCGTTGTCGGACGTGTCTCACTCGGAAAAGGGGTGCCGTCGGGGTGGATCACGCGCCACTGAGGGTCGATTGACTTGCGTCCCATCATCTGGTCAGCCGTTAACCCAAGAATTCGCTCGGCACTACTATTGCAGGCCTGAATACTGCCCTCAGAATTTTGGAGAATAATCCCTTCCGCCAGCACTGACACCACAGTTCGGTAACGCTGTTCAATTTCAAGGAGCGCCGCTTCCACTTGCTTCCGCTGGGTAATATCGCGGATGATCATACTTGTCTGGTCGGGATTGATATCGCTGCGATATTTGCTGGTTGAAATTTCTGCGGGGAAAGTACTTCCATCCAACCGCCGCATGGTGATCTCCCCTTTAAACTTCCCAGTCCGCGCTCGTTCAGCTAAACCAAGCTGAAGGCGTGGATCGCTAGCATCAATCAAGCCATCTCGCCCGACACTTTGAATTTCTTGTGCTGTGCGTCCAAAGATACGGCAGGCCTCAGGATTGGCAAAGAAGATGTCTCCATTAGAACGCGAGAGTAGAATTCCATCGATACTGTTTTCAAAAAGCTGACGATAGGCGGTTTCACTCACCATTAGCTTTGATAAGGCTTCTTCCTTGTGTTTCAAGAGATGCCATAGCCCAAGCTGGTTTGTCGCGAGTGCAGCCAGATCGTGCAGTGTGTCAAGATCCTCTTCAGTCCAATGTCGGGAGTCTGTATCCATCGCACAGAACATGCCCTTCCCGACTCCATCGCGAGTGATAAGCGGGATAGCGATACAGGCTGCAAACTTCAGAGAGCGGAATTCCACTGTGTTGCGGAATTCAGGATGGTCCCCCGCATTTTCAATCACAAACGGTGCTGCCAAAGTGATGACTTGTTGGCAGATTGACTCGGCAAGAGGAAGTTTATGGCTTGTCGTTATCGAATCCGTTAACCCGACATGGCTTGTAATAAATTGATTTTCTGCACTGATGAGAGAAATGAATGTTATAGGAGCGTGCAGCAGTTTTGAGGCTAGCTTTGTCAGACGATCCAAATCTATTTCAGGGGGAAGATCCTGTGTATAAAGGGGATCAAGTCCATCTAAATCAGATCGATCCATAAGCCTATTATTATTCACTATGAATACACCTTGCCTAGAGTCGCGTTTTCAGACTGGCTGGCATTAGTATCACAAATAACGATTGGCAGCCAGAATAATGGAAATATTACCTCAATTGCTACAAGTGTAAGATTACAAAGATATAACAACCAACCTTTTTTGAAAGAACAGTTTACGCAAAGTTTCGACACTAGCGAGGTCATTTCTTCGATAAGTACCCCGAATTACGATAAATGAGACTGTTCATGACAATAGGGGATGCTTATGCTAAATGATATTAGTCGCTCGGCCCCGAAGGAGTCGGCGCGGGTTCCTGTTTGCGTTGCTGCTCGAAACGTCGAGCACGAGCCGTTAGAGCGCGAGTCCGCTGGTACGAATAAATGACCAGCGCAATGATCGTCGCCGCGTAGGGGATGATCTGTGGTAGCTGGGACGGAATATCTACCCCCGGCAATAGACTTGGCAAGCGCGTTTCCAGTCCGGCGAATGCGCCGAACAACAGCGCGGCAATCATCGTGCCAAACGGTGTGCCGCCGCCCAGCGCAGGCGCAACCAACGCGATAAAGCCCCGTCCCGCCGTCATGTCGCGAGTAAAGCCATTCAGATAGCCCATGCTCAGGTGAATCCCGCCCAAGCCTGCCAGCACTCCGCTAATCGCTAGCGCCAGATAACGTACCCGTCGCACATCGATCCCGACAGAAGCGGCAGCGTCGGGGTTTTCGCCCACTGCTCGCAGATGTTTGCCAATTGGCATTCGATACAACAAAAACCAGATCACCGCCACACTCAGAAACGAGATCCATGTCATGATATTTTGGCTGCCAAGAATGGTATACAACCCATCTCCGATCGCGGGAATCGCTTTGAGAAAAGGCAGATCGACGATTGGCATTTGCACGCCAGCAAGGCCAAGCGATCCGCCGCCGCGTCCCCCGGTCAACTGGTAGCCAATGGCAATCGTCGCCGCCGAACCGAGAATGTTGATCGCGATCCCACCGAGGATCAGATCGCCGTTAAGTTGCAAGTGAAAAAACGCCAGCAATAGCGCTACCAGCACCGCTACAACAATTGCTGCACCGAAGCCAACCCACGCCGCAATACTGGGATCGACGGCGGTAGCGGCATACGCGCCAACCGTCGCGCCCGTGAAGGCCGCCGAGAGCATAATGCCTTCCAGCCCGATATTGATCACCCCCGCCCGATCACTGATCAATGCACCTAGCGAAGGCAGCAAGATCGGGGTGGTCACACGCAGCATCGCGCCCAGAAAGGCGGCGCTGAAAATGCCAGAAAGGACATTCTGGAGCAATGTCATTAGATTTTTCTCCTCTCCCTATGGCTGCGCCGCTGCGCCTTCCGCGATATGCGCTGCATCTTGCTCCGAGATCGGCGGCTTCGGCTTGGTTCGCCGCGCTTGAATGAAAACTATCAGTCCGTCAGCGGTGAACAGCAGGATGATGATCGACTGGATCACACGGATAATCTCAAGACTGACGCTGGCATCGGTCTGCATGATCGGCCCACCGACGCGCAAATAGGAGTACAGCAGCGCCATGGCCGGCACTGCCAGCGGTTTGTTACGCGCCAGCAGTGCTACGACAATTCCCTCAAAGGCCAGCCCACCGGAAAGCCCCAAGATCAACTTCTGATGGATGCCCAACGCCAGATAAACCCCAGTTAGGCCTGCCATTACACCACTGACGCTCATTGCCAGTACAATGGTGCGCTTAGTATCGATCCCGCCGTAACGGGCAAACTTGATGTTCGCACCAATGGTGCGGATCTCGTAGCCAAGCGGTGTGCGCTGGATAATCAACCATGTAATAATTACAGCGGCAATCACAAAAAAGATACCAGTCGTCACGCGAGTCCCATCGATGATGCGCGGCAGTAACGCTGCGGTGAGCGGTTCTGAAACGGTAAACCCGGCGCTCTTGGGCTTTATCCGATCCAAAATGAAGCTGTAGATCAGCGCTGCAATTGGGTTGAGCATCAGTGTCGAAACCAGTTCATTCGCGTTCAGATACGCCCGCAGGATACCGGGGATCATCCCCCACAGAAACCCGGCAGCACAACCCGCCAATACCGCCAGCGGAATGTGTATGCCGAGCGGCAGCGGCGGCACATAGAGCGCGACCAGTGCTGCCGCCATCGCCCCCAGCGCGATCTGGCCTTCTGCACCTAGACTAAACAATTGAGCACGAAACACCAATGTGATCGACAAGCCGACCAAAGTCAGCGCCATCGCATCTTCGACCCAACTCCCCCAACGGTTCGTGCGACTCAATGGGCCAGTTAGCAGCGCATTGTATGCCTTCAACGGATCGTGGCTGATCAGCAGCATAAGGATAAATCCGATCAGCAGTGCTGCCCCCACCGTCAGAATCACGCGGAGCGTTCCCCACCCAGTTTGGTTGACGAATAACACCGCTGCCAGACCGACCAAGACATTCATCCCTAGCATGTTGGTGAACGCAGGAGCGGCGATAGCCTTGCTGATCGAAGCCGCATCAGTAATCCCCCCGGCGGCGACATGCACCGTCAGGACAACGCTAAAGATCAAGGCCAGCACAATGCCCAATAGCATCCACAGCAGGGCACGTGAACGACGAGTCGAGGGCGGTGTATTGAGGGTGGTTAAGTCTGTCGCGGTCATTGCAGCGCCTCCATGTCGTCGGCAGACTGTTGTTTTGCACCGAGCATATACAGCCCAAGGTCTTCCTCAGCAATGGCTGTTGGGTCAGGGAAGATCGCGGCAATGTGTCCGTTGTACATCACCAGTAGCCGATCTGAGAGCTTGAGGACTTCTTGAAGATCCGCCGAAACGAGCAAAATCGCTAACCCCTCGGTACGCTTGTCGATCAACTGTTGATGGATAAATTCGATTGCGCCGATGTCTACGCCGCGTGTTGGTTGAGCTGCGATGAGCAGTCGTGGCTGGGCGGTAAATTCACGGGCGACGATAACCTTTTGCATATTGCCGCCAGACAGCGATTGCAAGGGGTTTTCCGCATTGGATGTCACAATATCGAATTGCTCAATCATCGCTTGTGCATTCTGGGTAGCTTGCTCCAGTTGCAGAAAGCCATGCTGGCTATACGGCGCTTTATAGTAACGATCCACGATCAGGTTATCGCTGATCGAACTGCTGATCGCCGCGCCGTTATTGAGCCGATCTTCGGGGATGTGCGCGATCCCGACTTCACGGGCGGCGCGGGGATCATTCGAGGGGACAGGCTTGCCGTCAAGTGTCGCCGTGCCATGTGCGGCAGCCCGCAATCCGGTTAGCACTTCGACCAGTTCGGTTTGCCCATTACCCTCCACTCCGGCGATGCCCAATACCTCGCCTTCGTAGACGTTAAAACTAACATTATCCAGCGCGACCTTGCCCGACTCGGCAACATAAGTCAGGTCGCGGACTTGCAGGACCGCTTTACCCCGCTTGACTGGCGGCTTGTTGACGACCATGAACACTTCACGCCCAACCATCATTCGCGCCAACATGCGTTCATCGGACTCGTTGGTATTGACCGTGCCGATCACCTGTGCATCGCGCATGACCGTGACCCGATCCGAAATCTCCGTGACCTCGCGCAATTTGTGTGTGATGAAGATAACTGTCTTGCCCTGATTCACCAGATTACGGATCGCAGCAAAAAGATCGCGAGTTTCGCCCGGTGTCAGTACCGCTGTCGGTTCATCAAGGATGAAGATGTCCGCGCCACGATAAAGCGCCTTGAGGATCTCGACGCGCTGCCGCATCCCGACAGGTACGCTGTCTACCTGTGCTTCGGGCAGCACTTGCAAGCCATATTGATCGGCGAGGGCTTGCGTCTGGGCGATGGCTTTGGCGGTATCGACGGTAATACCGCGTGTTGGTTCCGTGTTCAAGACGACATTTTCGGCAACTGTAAACGAGGGAACCAGCATAAAGTTCTGGTGAACCATGCCAATGCCAAGCCGGATCGCGACTTGTGGGTTGGCAATCTGGACAGGCTCTCCACGCAAAAAAACCTGTCCGTGTGTCGGGCGTTCCAACCCATAGAGAATCTTCATCAGTGTACTTTTACCCGCGCCGTTTTCGCCCACTAACGCATGAATCTCGCCCTGCGTTACGACGAGGTTTACGCCGTTGTTGGCAAGCACGCCGTTTGGATAAATTTTGGTAACCGCTTTGGCTTCGATAATCACACGTTTTTGTTTGTTTGTATTCATAGCTCATATAGCGAAATCTGGCATCAGTAGTGTGCAAATATTTGAAAAGTTATTCAAATCCTCATCATTGTTAATTAGACTGACTTTTCGTTGGGTATAGGGTTTACCTTTCAGCGTAAGTAAGAAATATTGAAGCCTTGCGCGACGTACCACGCCTTTGCGTTCAAATCCATCTGGATCATTGCGCTGTCGCGATCTTCCAATTACTAACAGTGTGCCGTTCTCACGAATTTCAGCCTCAAAACCCAGATCACGGATTGTTTGCGCTAGAAACTCTAGCCCTATGGGTAGTCCGTAGGCGAGCCATACGCTATCAACGGCTTCGTCGAGCGTTTTGAATTCTTGATGGGTTGGCAGATCGTGAAGCGTTTCGATTACCCACAGATTAGGGTGAACACGGCGAATAGTAAACGAATCGCGGTATTGAACCTCAGATCGCTCGTCAACAAAAAAACCCGACCCACCACCGAATACCCAACTGGTATCATCTGCGCCTAAATATCCGGCAAATAGTCTATCCGTTGCATTGTGGCGCATTATGAATCCACTATAGCGGGTGACGAATTCCTCAAGAGCGTCCAGCGCAGATCTGCAAAGTTCGGCATCTTTTTCGCCGAACTTTAGTTTGTCTTCCGTTCGGTTTTCGTCGCCATCTAGTTGGCGGTGTAGATAGCGGTTTTTTACGCCCATTTTATATTTCTCGCACTAGAGCATGTTTGGGAAATAAGGAACGGCTCCGTAGGGTGGAATTGGAGGTATCAGACCACAATTAACCCAACAGGAGAAGCCGAAAGTGTGTCACAAAAATGTTGTTTATCCAAGTGATGTGATGGATGGACAAGGGGCGATCATCGGAGCATTGGATATCCATAAGCATGGGGGACCGGGGCTACCGATTCGGTTGGAGTCGAGAGCAGTCATCAATGCGATACTTTATCTGCTACGAACGGGTGCCAGTGGCACTCTCTGCCAACGGAGTCTCCGATACTACAACAGCGTAGACTACCCTTATCATCAGGAGTTTCGCTCGGTTGGGTCATGATGGTTCAGAAAAGCTCAAAAAGCTGATTTTTGACCCGTTGTGAGCCTTCCTGAATAGGCTAAGCAAAAGTCCTGATCATAAATGGTCTTGGGAGCGCGTTTGTTGAAAAGTCAGTCGCAAGGCGCAACCCAACCTAGCGATAATCGAAAGCCAGCGCATCAAAACGATGGAAGTCGGGGTGAACACGGCTTTGATAGCGGCAAGAAAGTCAATGGACGCAATCGGCATACTCTGGTCAATACTCTGGGCGACCTACTCAAGGTTATCGCCCCTGCTGCCAATAGCGGCGAACATGCCGGGGCACAAAGACTACATGACTAACTGCCTGAGCCGCTATTGGAACGCTTGGAGAAGATCTTGGCGGAGGGTGGCTATGAGGCTGTCGATGTCCAAACAACCATTGAGCAAACTTTCGATGTCCATTTTGAGATTTCCTTGCGTTCCCGCGACCAAAAAGGCTTTATCGTCGCCCTTACTCGGTAGGTCGTTATCGCCGTCTCAGCAAAAATTACGAACGCTTAACCCAAAATAGTGAGGGCATGGTCCATTTGGCCTCAAGCAAGCGCTTACTAAACCGACTTGCCCCTCTCACTTAATTTTCAAACACCCTCTACCCCATTGCAGATACTGCCTGCTGGAATCTGAACAGTCTTTAATTGGCACCCATATTGTTAATCAGTCCATGTTACCGTTTGCAGCAACTATCTTGAACCTTAATATCCAAACGAAACTCAGTCGGCAAAAGGCATCGTGGAATGGGCACGTGACGCATCCTCATAGGAGGCCAACGGCAGCCGAATATGGACATTTGCGCCACCTTCGGGTCGGTTTTCTAGCCAGATCCGCCCACGATACAGGTTGACTGTCGCCCGTGCCACGAACAGCCCCAACCCTAGCCCACGCATAAAGCCGCTTCGCATTTTCGTGGTGTATCCCGGTGAGAAAATTTCATCAAGCATTTCTGCTGGGAAACCCGATCCTTCATCGCTAAAGGTCACTGTTGCCGATTCGTCGCTGACTTTCAACGCGATGGTCACCTGCTTGCCTCCTGCATCAATAGTAGCTTCAACTGCATTATCCAGAATGTGTATACACATGCTCATTAGTTCCATATCTCTGCCGTGTACCAATACCGATTCTTCTGGCAATACGAGATTTAATTGGATAGGTTGATTAGCAAATTTCTGAGTAGCCGAATCTACCAAGGCCGTCAGCGACTGCCGCAGATCCACCAATTCCGAGATCGCGCCTGCTGTGGGGTATTGCTTAAGGCGAGTCAGCAAGGCGACCAGTTCATCGGTGCTCGATTCGAGATCCTGTAGATGTTCATGTAGTGCGTCAGGATCGCTTCTGTCATATTCCATCACTGACAGATTGAGCTTGATAGCTGTGGTGGCATTGCCGAGTTCGTGCCGCAGCCCGCGAATCAGCCCATCAAGGGCTTCGGCACTGACACCAAGAGCGGCCTGTTGTTGGCTCTCTTGCAGCATTGTCAATTGATTTTCGAGCGCTTGATAACGATCCTTGAACTTGCTTTCAAGCATTTGCCGTGACCGACTCTGCTCAAGCACTTGCAGTCCTTTTGTGACTACCTCACGCACTTCATCACCGCGCATAGGCTTAAGCAAATAGGCATAAGCCCCTGCATTTAGCGCCGCGATACAGTTATCCAGAGTGGCTGCGCCTGTAATCATGGCAACAGGCAAGTCAGGATGTGTCTGACGCAGGTTTTTCAGAAGATCGATGCCGGACATACGCGGCATCATAATATCGGTTAGCAGCAGGTCGATGGGCGGCGTTGACGGGTCGGCAAGCAGGCGCAGAGCTTCAGATCCACTGTTGGCTTCTAGCACCGTGTAATTCATCTGTCGAATCATTCTTGTCAACACATCCCTGACCAGTGGATCGTCGTCAACAATCAAGATGTGAAATTGCATAAACGAATTCTCACTCATATCGTGCATAGAGCACACTAAAATGATTTAGATCAGCAACACGGCGAAACTTTAAAATACTTTTGTTATAAATTGTACTAGGTACTCTGGTCGTTTCGTTTCTCGGATGTATTACAAAGTGATATGTATTTTTGGCGTTTAACTGGTTCCATGCAACAGATCACTGGTAGATTTGAACGCTAACGCTGAACCAGTAATACTATCGTCGGAGGCCAAAGCAATAGTGGCTTGTAGAAGCGAGAAATGGATCTTCTTGTCTGCTTTGATGTTTTGGACTAAACATCGTCAGTTGAGGATTGTTTTGCTATGTCCGCAGCGTGCCTATCCACGATTTTAGCCAGTTCGTTGCTTCTTCCATCGAAAAGAAAATCTCATTATGGACTCCCTGTTTCCGTTGGGTTCGCATAAACAGGCGAATTAGCTGCGCCACGAATGATTTAGGCAAGACGATACCTGCATACCCCGGTACTTTTGCGCCTAGCGGAATCAGTTCTTCGGCCCGTGTCCGCGCATAAGGGGTTAGCGAAACCCTATCGCTGGTTAGGTCATGGATAGCCAGATAGGGACGCTCTTCGGGCCAGTTTTCCATAGTCGCTTTAACTGTATTGATCCACGCATCCACGACATCACGAGACACAGAAGTTATTTTGGAAACGACAATCTGGCGGTTCAATAGCCGCTGGTGCGTCATCCCCGGAGCAATTTGCTCTATAGGTGAAGCTTCTTCCGACAGTATGTCAGTAAAGAAGACCAACTATGGGTTACTCATTGCTCAATTATATAATCTGTTTGTTTCGCACAGAATAGTACTAAATTCGGGTTAAGGTTGCGGATCATCCGGTGGCCCCGACTGACCCATCAGCGCGAAGATAAGCACACCCAACGACGCAATCATAAAGCCGCCGATCAAGCCTGCTGCCTGCAAATTACCGAGCAGCGGACGCTGCCCTTCTGCACCCACCGGATGCGACCCATAGCCGAGAACGTCCGCCAACCCCGACGCAATAGCGATCACCAACCCAGTCATGCTCAGGCGCAGCCCCACTTGCTGCGCGAGATTATGTGGAATGCCCGCATAGTATGTGCTCTCGACAAAGATTACTGCCCCCAAAATGAGGATCGAGAACCCCGCCAGAATCACGAGAATCTGTAGAATGCCAATGCCGGGAGTCTGCTCGAAACCGATTAGGCTTGGAAAAAGTCCAATCAGCGCGATTACCCCTCCTAGAAAAGCAACGGCGATCCCGACTTGCGATAATTTGCCCATTATTGCTACTTCGGTAGGGCTGTGCGAAGAATACGCAGAAAATTGCCACTAAGGATGGCGGTGACAGCTTCGGGAGTATAACCGCGTGCCACGAGTGCTGGCCCAATCAGCCGCAAATCAGCGACGGTATCCAGTTCTGCCGGGATCGACTCCGCGCCAAAGCCGCCGTCGAAATCGCTGCCAATGCCGACGTGATTAGCAGAACCTGTGACTTGACAGACATGATCAATTGCGCCAATCACCAGATCCAATTTGGTAGCAACCTTCTTGTCAGTAATGCTCCAACCATTTTGCAAAAAGTTATTATAAGGCACAATGCCCATCACGCCATCGCGTTCTGCCAAGCGCCGGATCATATCATCGGAGAGTTGGCGATCTGTGTCGCAAAACTTGCGTGGGTTGCTGTGACTAGCAATAATTGGCCCACCGTAGCGCTCAACTGCTTCAAAGTAGGCTTCGTCCGCCATGTGACTCAGATCAAGAATCGTATTGAACGATTCCATCACTTCGAGCAGGTCACGACCCATTGCCGTCAGTGGGCCGGGGCGCTTTGTGCCGCCGCTGTAGCGGGTCTCTGACCATGCCAGCCCAACAGCCCGCACGCCGCGTTCATACCACTCCTCGAAGGCTTTCGGTTCGATGATCGGATCGGCTCCTTCCATCGAGATCACGATGCCAACCTTGTGATCCTCAATGCCCACGCCTTCGGCCCATGTCACAAGCACACTGTCCAGTTCCGCTTGTGTGCGTACCAACGTGATCTTTCCGTCATTCTCAGCCATACGATGATACACATCGATCTGGTCGAGGGCTTGAGTATACGCTTGTTGAGGGGTTTCGTAGCCGGGGAAGGAATCGGCAGCCCACGCCGGAGCAACAAACAGCGTCCCGAAGATGATCCCGACTCTGCCTAGCCGCGATTCTGGTAAGCCTGTGGTGGCAATTCCATGGGCTTGCGGCACAGAGCCTTCGAGTTTGCGTTTGGTGTACGCACTCTTGGTAAAGTCGCGTCCATACACCACAGCGTTAAAAGCAATGTCCTCATGGGCATCGACGACAATCTGTGGGGTAGGTGGATCGGTTGGCATTTTCTGTTGCTCCGTGTGGACGCTGATAAGCAGAACTAAAGGACGGTGTTTGCTTCATCCCTCACCCTCTCTGTACACAGAGAGGGGAGTCAAACCTTTTGTTGCAGCGCGTTCACGCAGAGAAACTGAACGCAGAAAGCACTAACCTTATCCGAAGCTGAGAGTATCTATTTCTTGGCGGCAGCAGCTTTGGTTTCGATCAGGCCACGCAATTGGTTCAGATCCGGCGATTGTACGCCTGCATCTGCCGGGACAATCTTCACCCCGTCCAGCAGCACCGTGGGCGTACCCGTCAAATGCACCTTATCTGCGTAAGCAGCCCCTTTGGCGATAATGTCTTTCACCGCCTGAGTACCGAGACAGGCTTTGAATTTACCCGTGTCCATACCAAGTTTATCTGCTGCTGCGGCGAGTGTTCCCGCATCGTTCGCCCCGACACCATAGCGCGTTTGCCAGTCGTAGGCTACATCTTGCATAGGCCAGAACTTATCCTGCTGTGCCGCGCACAGTGCGCCTTCGGTCACGCCTTCGGGCTGGAATTCACCAGTTGTAATGATCGGCACAAATACCAATTTCAAGCGCCCAGCCTCGATCTCGTCGAGCAGATTGACTATGGTCTGATCGTGATATTGTTTGCAGTAGATGCAGGATAGGCTTGCCAATTCTTCCATAACGACTGGCGCTTTTTCATCGCCCAGAAATGGATAGCCTTCTGCGGTCGTTCCCTGAAGCTTTTTGTCAGCAAACACCTGATAGCGTGATAGCGCATCATCGGGGATAAAAGCCTCTTTGGGACGAGTCGAAACGAACACAACGACAATCACACCGATCAACAGCGCTACGGCTAGAATACCTAGAATGATCTGCTGTTGACGCTGCTGCTGCTGTTCGCGAGCCGCACGCCGCTCTTTAGCGGATTGTTTGGCAGAGACAGAGGGGACGTTTTTAGTACTTTTGCTTTTCTCGGCTTGTGCCATGACGACGTTCCTATACTTTTTAGACGTTAGATAAATTTGGCTGCATTGGGACGCGAGTATAATTCAAATTGCAGCGACTGACGAGACTTCGCAAGGCTGTTCATACAGTGCTCATACAAACCATGATATATCCTCTCAAAATTCAATATTATTGAGGTTTGTAATTGGACAGCAGGAGTTCGTAGCTGCCCGGTGCAGGCGTACCCGTGATCGAATCAGCATAATCGATGCTGATCACATAGATGCCATCTTCGGGGATCTGGATAATGGACGATCCACCCAGTGAGTTTTCGCCTTGAGTGCCACCGAGCGTCGTTTGCAGGTCGGTATCCAGCACGGTCATCGTCACAAACATATTGCCCGACTTGGGCTTCAAGGTAATTTGAATCGATTGGTTGGCTTTGCCCGTAAATTTGTAAAGACGACCGGGCGTATCCATACTCAGGTTCTCGACAATCGGTTTGTCGAAGTCGAGCACCGGGGTATCCGGCGGTAGTTCCGAAGGTTGGGTCGCTTGCAACCGTACTTTAACAGGCTGTGCGCTGCGAACTAGCGTCGTGCTGCTGAACAAGAGCAATAACGCTACGAGCGAGATCCCAAGCAAAGCGGTAACCAATCGTTGCTTCATAGATTTTTCTCCGGGTTAGAGGAAACGCAAACCGAATCGTTATTGTAGAGCGCACACGGCATTGGCTACAACTATCAGTTTTTGCTACACTGAACGTCTACTCTATGGAATTTGCACAAAATCATGACGTTGGCAAAGCTCTGGCGCGTAATAGCAACGCAGTGCGAACCGTCTACACTGTATAAATTCGATGAAGTCGAAAGTGCATATCATGTCAGTTTATGGCGCAAGTGAAACGATAAATCGAGCAGTACTGAGTTGGCCTGACATTGCGGCTTATCCACATCGCTTTGGCGGGACGGAATACCGCATCGGCAAACGCGAGATCGGTCATATTCACGGAGACTATCTGGTTGATATTCCTTTCCCAACGAAAGTTCGTGATGAGCTTGTCGCGGCAGGA
Source organism: Chloroflexota bacterium (assembly GCA_040007395.1). Lineage (GTDB taxonomy): Bacteria > Chloroflexota > Anaerolineae > Aggregatilineales > UBA2796 > DATGFK01. The sequence goes on along the minus strand of JBDTVG010000185.1, from coordinate 14,947 downwards.
CGAGCCGAACCGCATCACATTTTCCCAGAAACAGGCTGGGTCAGTTATTATCTGAAACAGTCCGCTGATATTGACGGTGCAATCGACTTGCTACACTATTCCTACGACCTCGCCCGTAAGCAAAAAGATCGTGGGTATGAAGCTAAGGCTTCTGAGGCTTAATTGATGCAAAACGCGCCTGAAACGAACGCCTCGGTCTATGACCAGATTGGCGAGGATGGCTTTGAGCGCTTGGTGGCGGCTTTTTATCGTCATGTCAGCGCCGATCCTGCGCTGCGCCCGCTTTATCCCGAAGCCGATCTTGCGCCTGCGGAACGACGGCTGCGGTTGTTCTTGATCCAGTATTTTGGTGGCCCAACAACTTATTCCGAGGAACGAGGCCATCCACGTCTGCGGATGCGGCACGCGCCTTTCCGTATTGGCGAAGCCGAGCGCGATGCGTGGCTAGCCGCGATGCTCAGTGCGTTGGGGGAAACGGGGATTGCGGAGCCTGCCTACTCAGAAATGCGTACCTATTTTGAAAACGGCGCGACCTTTATGATGAACGCCAGCCCTTTCGGCGGAATGATGCGTAACCCTTGAACCGCGTAACAATCTAATAATAAACAGGATTATATGAGTAAAAAAGCGCCTGCTAGAAATGTTCAGAGTTATGTGTCGAGCCGACAAAGCGTGATGTCACGGCAAAAATCCCGGCGCGATGCTGTGGCCCGCTGGCTTGGTCGGCGGTCACGTCTGGTACGATCTATTCTGGCAGCCGTGATCGCGCTCGGCTTTACAGGCGTGATTGGGCTGCTGTTGTATAATTTTCTGTACGGTCTTCCTCCCAGTAATGCGCTTTACCCCCTCCTCGATCAACCTGACCTCTTAGTAATTATTCTGATTGCACTGACCTGTATCGGCTTCGCCTTCTACTGGTTGGGCTGGCGCTTGATGATCGGCTTCGACTTTGGCGAAAACTCGCTTGTACCGGGTCGGGCTGCCGCAACATGGCTGATGGTCGGGCTAGCTGTATTCGTCGTCACTCTGATTCTGTCCGCGATTACAGCCGTTACCGCTTTGCAGTAATTCACCAACCAGCCTCAAACCCATTGCGCCATTTGTCACTATTTTCACTAACCGCTTACCCGTGCTGAGGTAGTGAGTGGTACACTATAGTTTGTAGCATCATTCTGAAATTGACGGAAGTTATACAGTGGTTGATCTAAAAGTTAACGACAGTTGATTTAATATTTAATGCGATCTAAAATAAAGTCGTGATTAGCGATAGCTAACTCGATTTTAGAGGACTCTATGACCCAACAGACGATAGCGCAGGCGGTAAAACCCGCCGATGAATCTTCTAGCAATACTTTAATTAGCCGCCTCCCGTTATTTTTGCAACAGGATCGTATCGAATCAACATTGGTGGTGGTCACGGCAGGGGCAATCGCTGCCAGCTTGCTTGCTGAACGTTTGCAAGCACCCGCTGAGTTAGTACTGTTTATCAATGTAATCTCTTATATCGCAGGGGGGACTTTCGGGCTGAAGGCTGGCATCGAAAGCCTGATGGAGCGCGAGATCAACGTTGATATGCTAATGGTGTTAGCCGCCATTGGCGCAGCGATTGTCAACCAGTGGCGCGAAGGGGCGATCCTGCTGTTCCTGTTTTCGTTGAGCAACGTGTTACAAGCTTACGCAATGGATCGCAGCCGCAACGCAATTCGGGCGCTGCTCAAGTTGCGCCCAAGTGAAGCAACACTGCGTCGCGGTAGCGAGTTAACAGTTGTGCCAGTCGATGATCTGGTACTCGGTGACATCATCGTGATCCGACCCGGCGAACGCTTACCCATTGACGGCGAAGTGATTGACGGCGAAAGTACCATCGATCAGGCTCCTATCACAGGCGAGTCGATGCCCGTCCCCAAGTCGAACGGCGATCATGTTTTCGCCGGGACGGTCAATCAGAACGGCAGTCTCGACGTGAAAGTAACCAAGCCTGCTCACGATACGATGCTATCACGCATTATCAAAATGGTTGAGGATGCACAGGGACGACGGGCGACGACTCAACGCTTTCTGGATGAATTTGAGCAAAAGTATGCGTTGTTCGTTATTGTCGCTGTAGCATTATTTATCGTTATCCCGCCGCTGCTACCGGGTGGGCCAAGTTTTAACAGCAACTTTTACCACGCGATGGTGCTGATGACTGTTGCGTCGCCATGCGCGTTGGTGATCTCCACGCCCGCCTCGATCCTTTCTGCGATTGCCAATGGCGCACGGCGTGGCATCTTGTTCAAAGGTGGTGTGCATCTCGAACAGATGGCAACGATCAAGGTGATCGCCTTCGACAAAACAGGCACGATTACGACAGGTCGTCCTGCGGTAACAGAGGTCGTGACTTATAAGCCTGATGAAACCCCTGATGACTCGGCACGAAAGCGGCTGCTATTTGTGGCAGCCTTAGCTGAGTCGCGTTCGGAACACCCGATTGCACAAGCCGTCGTCAAGCAAGCCACACTCGAAGCAGCCGATAATACGGCGGATCAACTTGCCGACGCGAATCATCTGGATCATTTCGAGGCAGTCCCCGGTCATGGGGTGCGAGCGATCTGGCACGGCAACAAGATTCTGGTCGGTACAGAACGGCTCATGCAAATGGAGAATCTCATTGTTCCCGCTGAACTGTTAGCGGAACGGGTCCGGCTGGAATCGGAAGGCAACACTGTTTTGATTGTTTATGATGCGACAGACGGTCATAGCCACAATGGGGGCTTTCTCGGACTGATCGCAGTGGCGGACGAACTGCGACCTAACGCTGCCAAGATGATCGCCTCGCTGCGTAAAGTGGGCATTGAACATATCGCCATTTTGACCGGGGACAATGAGCGTGTCGCCAACGCCATTGCGCGGCGTGTCGGTGCGGATGAAGTTCGCGCCAATCTGCTGCCCGAAGATAAGGTCAACGCGATTAAGGGGCTGGAAGCGAAGTTTGGCCCGACGGCGATGGTCGGTGATGGCGTGAACGATGCGCCAGCCCTCGCCAGCGCCACGTTAGGTATTGCAATGGGCGCAGCCGGAACCGATGTAGCCCTCGAAACCGCCGACGTAGTGCTGATGGCAGACGACCTGAGCAAAATTGCCTATGCCATTGATCTGAGCCGTCGCGCCCGCCGAGTTGTCCTGCAAAACTTGACCTTCTCACTAACTGTTATTGGCGTGTTGGTATTGGGCGCTTTAGGCTTTGGACTAGCATTGCCCTTTGGCGTTGTAGGCCATGAAGGCAGTACACTGATTGTGGTTGTCAACGGATTAAGACTGCTTACCTATAAAGGGCCAATGGCTTGAATAATATACTGGAACCAATGAGCGCCGAAATCATCTCGATTGGCGAAGAACTGCTTTCCGGCGATTCAGATATTGTCGATACTAACTCGATCTTTATCAACAAAAAACTACGCGAGATTGGCTTGCGAGTGCTGTACAAAAGCACCGTTGGCGATGACGAACAGCGTATCACCGATGTGATCAAGTTGGCTTTGAGTCGGGTAGACGTGATTATCACGACGGGCGGCTTGGGGCCAACCGTAGACGATATGACCCGGCAGGGGATCGCCAATGCCGTTGGGCAGCCATTGGAGTTCCGCCAAACGCTCTTAGACGAGATCGCCGTTAAGTTCTCCAAGTTCGGATCGCGCATGAGTGACAACAACCGTTCACAAGCGACAATACCGCAAGGGGCCATCTCGATTGATAACCCGGTTGGCACAGCGCCGGGTTTCATTGTCGAGTATGACGGTCACGCGATTCTCAGCGTGCCGGGTGTCCCCCGCGAAATGAAAGTCCTGATGGAAGAAACGGTGATTCCCTATTTGCAAGAGAAGTTTGGCGCAAAAGGGATTATTAAAACGCGAGTATTGCGTACTGCTGGCATTGGCGAAAGCCTAATCGATGAGATGATCGGGGAATTCGAGAAGCTAAAAAATCCAGTTGTCGGGCTTGCGGCGCACTCTGGACAAACCGACATTCGTATCTATGCCCGTGCCGCCACCGAAGCGGAAGCTGATGTACTGATTGCTGAGGTCGAAACCGAGATCCGCCATCGCATGGGCAGCTATATCTTCGGCGTGGAAAAAGAGCCGTTAGAAGTGGCCTTTGTGAATGCTTTGCAACAGTCGGGGCAGCGCGTAACGCTTATCGAAACAGGCACAAGCGGTCTGCTGCATCAGCAGATCAAAAGCGCTCCCGGCGGTGCAGCGGTGATTGCTTCCGCTGAATTGTATGACTCAGTAGATCAGCTAGTTGGCACGGCTACTGACTCCAGTAAATTTCAGGAACTTGCCGAACAGACGGCACAAAAAACATGGGAAAAATTGCATACCGGGATTGTGATAGTGATTTTTTCTGAGGAACGCGGTACAGCGATTGGTCTGCGAACAGGCGATGAAACACGCAGCCGCACTTATGGCTACGGTAGTAATACAAGCGGCGGTTCCGACTGGGCGAACGGTTGGGCGTTGGCGATGAGTTGGCACATGCTGGTATCGCAAGCCGCCCAAACTACGAAAGATCAGCCTTGACCGCCTTCAATGATCTGTTAGCGACAGCACAAGCCGATCATCAATCGACTCTGGCGGTTGGGTTGGCTCCCGTAGTGGCTCGGTTGCCTTATGAGATTCAGCGCTACGACGACCCATTTTTGCCCTTTGGCAAAGCGGTCATCGACTCGACAATTGATCTGGTGTGTGCCTATGTATTCCATCTGGGGGCATATCTGGCGCTTGGCGCGGCGGGTGCGGTGGCCTTAGAACGGACGCTAGCTTATGTCCCAACAAACGTCATCCGAATCTTGCACGGCCCCTTTGCAACGGCTGAATATGTTCAAGCGGCGTTCGAGGATGCGTTCGATGCTCACGCAGTAACATTGGCGGCAGAGGTCAGTCCTGCGACAATCGCCGCTTATACACAGCAACCCCAGCATGGCGTATTTGTTAGAGTTCCGGCAGATTTCGACCTTGAAGCGTTTCTGCCCATCGCCGCCGAGCATCCCGGTCAGGTGGGGTTATATCACCATACTAAGACTGGCGGTGTGCTGGAACTGCTTGCCGACTCACCGCTGGAAATCCATTGGCACAGCGATCTCATCTATTCGTCACAGCAAACCGACTTTCGTGAGGCGATCCATGCCGCCGCGAGTAAACTGCGCCAGCCGCCCCAAAAACATCAGGGGTTAGCTTGAATGTCTGAAATCACGCCGGATCAGTTTAATGTTCTCAACTCGTTGGTGGAGATTGGCGCGATCCAGTTTGGGCAGTTCGAGCGGCGCGATCAGCCGGGAACATTCTCGCCGGTTAGCGTCAATTTACGGATTGTGCCATCCTATCCCAATGTGCTACAGGTTCTGGCAAACGAGATCGCACCGCTGGTCAAGATCACGGGCATTACACATCTGTTGGCTGCACCTTCGGCAGTACCACTTGGTACAGCCGTGAGCCTGATCACTGGACTGCCACTGGTCTATCCCACCGCCAGCGATCCGCAAACCATCGAAGGTGCTTATGATTTTAATGAGCCAACGGTGTTATTGACCGATGTCATCATGTCGGGCGACAATGAACGAGCGTTGGTGCGTCGTGTGATGGGGCTGGGCCTTGATGTGAAGGTCATCGTTACTGTAATCGATTTTGATATTCGTAGCAGAGCTGATGATCTGTTGCAGTGGCACGCATGGCAAAAACTGCCCGACCTGCTACCTCGGATCGCTACCCCGTCAATGCAGTTGGTTGTCCAGACTTGGCTCGATTCTTTCGCTGAAGCATCTGATCACCGCAAAACATAAAGGACAAGGGATCGCATTTTGGGAAAAGTGGTTGCCATCACGGGCGCGGGCGGCTATCTGGGACGCATTTTGACCGCTCAGTTAGAGACCCAGCATTGGGTGGATCATATTATTGCCATTGACCTCAGCCCTGTGTTGGCTACCGGGCGCGTGATCTCGTATCGACTGGATGTGCGCGATGGGGCAACACTGCGCGCAATTTTGGCAGAGCATGGCGTTACGCACTTGATTCATGCTGCTTTTATCCTCGTCCAGCCGCCGGAAATGTCGCTTGCGGAGATGCACTCGATCAATGTAGGCGGCTCGAAACAGGTTATTCGGGCGGCGCTTGATCTCAAGATTCCACATTTAACGTTTATGTCGAGTGTTGCTGTGTATGGCTACCACGCCGGACACGCTGACCGGGTGCGCGAAGATGCCAAGCAGCAGCCGAATATGATCTACGGGCAACATAAAGTCGAGGTCGAACGTTACTTGCACAGTCAGGGCGAAGCCTATCTCAAATCGCATGTAGCGATTCTGCGCCCCCCGGCGATTATCGGGCCAAAGGGCAAAGACTCATCACATCTGCGAGCGTTGACGGCACAACCTGTCTTTGTCGTGGCAAATGGAGGTCGGGCGCGTACTCAGGCAATCCATGAAGACGATGCAGCCTCATTGGTTGTGAAGGTAATCGAGCGTAGTGTCACAGGTATCTATAACGCGGCTCCCGATGACAACGCTTCATGGGCTGAAATCGGCAAGATTAGCAAACTGCCAGTGCTTTCGGCTCCACGCAGTGCCCTGAATTTTGTCACACGCTTTAATACACTGGTACCTGCCCTGAACGGTTTCACCCGTGAGGTGGTCGATCTCTTTGCCGAGTCGTTGGTGGTTGATAATAGTGCTGCCCGCCAATGCACCGATTGGATTCCGCGTTACACCACTCGCGAAACGTTTACACAATTCTTCAAATGATCTTTTAGTGGACGACCTGCCAATTGGACAGATCACTGGTCAGTTTATAGATTTCGGTGGTAAGTGATTGCACATAGCGATTGCCTAGTGTATCGATCTGGAAGCCTGCGCTGTACGGCGTTTCTGGCCCCGTTGCCCACCCCAGTCGAGTTCTTACACCGGGTTTGCCACGCCACACCAGCCCGAACCCGCGAATCGGTTGAAGCATCCCTCCCGGCGGTACAATTGATGGATCATCGGAAGGCATCCCCTCGGTAAACGCATCGGTGAACTGCTGCCAACGTGGTCTTTTCGGCGTATCGTACAGCACGAAAATCGTATTCTGCGACCCAATCCAGATCATCAAGCCGTGTTCAAACTTCTGGAAAACCGCCGATCCCATAGACTCTTTGCTCAGTGGACATTCTGCTGGACGAGGCGTAAAGAACCACGCGATTGGGCAGGGCTGCGGCGTGTAAGTTTGGGCGGGCGGGGTAGGAGTACGGGTTCGGGTGGGTCGCTGGGTCGCCGATGGGGTAGGCGAGGGTCGGGTCGGGCTGGGCGTAAAAGTTGAACTAGCCGTAAAAGTAGGCAGCCATGTCGCCTTAAGCGTCGCGTCAGCCGTAACAACAGGTTCTGCTGATGCAGTGGGCAGGGCTAAATCAGGTGTTGATTCTGTCGCCGATTCAGCAACGGGAATTCCAGTAGCGCCCTCAGCGGATGCATCGGTTGCAAATTCCGTTGCACTCTCGGTTGCAATTTGCGCGCCTTTGGTTCCCGGCGCAATAGTCGCCAGACTGAGTAGTTTGGGCGGTTCTGCTGTCGCTGCACTACACGCACTCAAGAGCGTCAAGGCTATTGCAATAAACAGCCATTTGCAGGTGGCATTGGTGACTATGTGAGGTATGGAGCACGTAAATTTCATGTATCTGATTCTAGCGTATTCGTGGTAATCCGTCATCCGGGCGAAACAGAGACGCTATCGATAGCCTGTCTGAACTCGCTCCGTTTGCACGATAGGTTTATAATGCCAACGGTATACAAACAATACCCTAACAAAATAGATACTTTCTTCCCAAGTGAATTTATACTGTATATATCATCGCGTATCGAGTTAAGAAAGGGGCCGGGCGCTTTCCCGTGCAAAGAAATGGACGTAATTGAACAGGCGGTTATTATTGCGGCAGGACGTGGAGTCCAGTTGGGGCCGCTAACCAGAGATCGACCCCGACCCATGTTACCCGTGTTAGGCAAACCCGTTGTCATTCGTATCATGGATCGAATGCGTGAAGCAGGGATTCGCCACTTTATCGTCGTGGTGGGCGAACATGAGGGCGGCGTAGCTTCGTATCTTAACGGCGGTTGGGTTCCCGATGCCCAAGTGCAGATCGTGTTGCAACCCGAATCTCGCGGAACGTTGGATGCCTTTGCCGCCGCTACTCGCTATATCACCGGTCCTTTTTTGGTAGCCTCATGTGACCATCTTGTACCCGAAGATCACGTCGCGAAGCTGATCGACCAGTTCTGGAAAACGCAAGCCGATATGATCTTGAGCCTTACTCCGTACAGCAATGAAACGGCCTTTCCGGTAGTGACGCTTGATGGGGAAGCCGTCACTGAAATCTCCTTAGAAGTGCCAAGCGAAGATCGCCGCCTTTCTTCGTTTATGGTGTATGCCTGTGGTAGCAGAATTCTGGATCATTTGGCGGCGGCATCTCCCGATGACTACGAGATGGCGCGTCCAATTCAATCGTTGATCGACGCGGGCGGGCAAGTGGGCTATCTCAACGCTGGGTGGCACATGCACCTGACCAAGGCGATTGACCTACTGACGATTAACAAACGCTTCCTGCGTGAGGGGCGCGATACCCACATTCTGAGTGAAATTCCAGCCTCAGTGCAGATTATCCCGCCTGTGCGGATCGACCCACGAGTAAGTGTTGGACGAGGGGCAAAGATCGGTCCGTATGTCTATCTGGAAAGCGGTTCACAGATTGGGCAACAAGCCATTATCCGCGACAGTATTGTGCTGGATAAATCCGAAATTGCGCCTAAAGAATTTGTCTATGGGCAGATAGTGATGCGGCGGCAGCGGATCTCAGAGGAACCCGAAGCGCAAAAGACTCGTCCCACCAAACCAGAGGGTCTTCAAAAATTTCTTGACTCGATTAAGGATGAGTCGTAGCCTTTGCCGCAGAGGAAAGTAGGTAGGCTCAACAACGATGGGGAATCACGTTTTTATCAGCTATTCACGAGCCGACGAGACCAAAGTTCGTAAGCTGTATCATGACCTGATTCAGCGTGGAGTCGATTGTTGGCTAGATGTCGAGTGTATCCAGTCTGGCGCAGATTGGGATAAGGAACTGCAACAAGCCATTGAAAGCTGCGCTCATTTCATTGTCGTCTGCACATCAAACTCAATGGCCTCACAAAACGTTCAAGCGGAATGGCAGTATGCCTTTGAACTGAAAAAACGCCTGCATCCAATTGTGTTGGAGCCGTGCGAAGTGCCGTTCCGTTTGCGTATCTACCAACATGTTGATGCTGTTAAACTTGGCTACGAGCAAGCGCTCCACGAACTAGCTGCCGTTTTGCCGACAACTTCAGCAACAGAAGCCCCTGTCGCTGATATACCCGAACAACCCGTCAGCCAAAAGCTCAATGCCCTGCTCAAACGTGCTGTCGAAAACTGGCGAGCATTCGGCTTGCTTTTGGATAGACAATCCTTCGTCCATATCAATCAGGCGCGAGAAATGCTGGAACCCTTGGATGCGGCGACATTGGAGTTGATTTTTCTCTCGGCGCGGCATAATGGGCAACCTTTGGATTATTGGGTAGTGTTGCTCAAGCAGAACAAAACGGCTCTGGATCGGATCGAAGATGCGTTGCTGGACGAGATCGATTATCAATTTTCCTACACGCGGCAACAAGAGTTTGCCCTACTGGCATCAGACAGCCTGATCGCGAAAGTCACCCAACTGATCGAATTGACCAATGATCTTGCCAAGATTGAACTGCTGCTGGATGCTGTCGAAAGGGTGCTGCTTAATCTTGAACTGGAACAGATTGATTCAACGGGCATCGAGAATCTGCTGTTTACCCTTTTTGAGCGAACACCTAACAAAACTTTGGCTCGTGCGCTTGGCTGGATCGACTCGGACAAATTTTTGAACCGCGCTCTTGAAGTACTTAAAGGCAAGCCTTTAAGCGTGATCGATACTAAGGACTATGGGCCATATCTGTACGGCTTGGCGTACATGCGACAGCCTGACGCTATAGCCTATCTACAAACATTCACGCCTGAAGGGTTTGGATTTATTCCAGCAGGCTGGTTTGAGATGGGTACTGATACATATGTGGAAGAATTTGTTTTTGCCCATGACGTTTTTGTGCCGGGGTTTTGGTTAGCTAAAACCCTTGTTACTGAACAAGAATACAGCCTCTTTAGTCGAACTACCACAGTAAACATAGAGGCGACAGGAAAGCTACCGACTTATCCTATAAGTTGGTTGAATGCTAGGCGATATACGCGGTGGATTGCTGACCAATTGGGGTTGCCTGTTAGCCTTCCCACAGAGGCTATGTGGGAAAAAGCCGCTTCGTGGCAACCTGCCGAAGGGCGCAAATTGAGATTCCCATGGGGCGATGAGCCTGATCCATCCCGCTGCAATAGCGTCGAAAGTGGACGAGGCAGTGTTTCTCCGGTAGGCATGTTCTCGCCGCAAGGGGACAGTCCCTACGGGATGCAAGATATGGTTGGCAATGTCTGGGAGTGGACTTCAAGCATGTTCAATGGCTATCCGTATCATGCGCGGGATGGGCGCGAACAATCGGCAGGAGATCGTGTGTTGCGTGGTTCGTCGTACTATGCACGGCGTGGTTTCAAGAACGGCTGCACCACGCGAATCGCCTTTGCCGAAAGCTACGCGTTCCACGATGCGGGATTTCGAGTCGCAATCGTTATTGCCCAATAGCCCGCTTTTATATTGCTTTGGCAACTGGTGACTCGCTTGGAACCGGACTTTTGTGGTAGTAGAGCAGGCAGTTATGCTAACTTTGCCCCACTAAACAGGTAATGCTATAATGCCAGTAGGCTTAAGCACGTTTCGCGGATCAATGTTGACCGCATGGTGACAACGAGGTTTTATTCGTGAGTGATTCTCTTGAGGAGCTACGCGCACAGCTAAAACAAAATAACGACGGGCAGGCGCTTCTGCTTGAGATCACACAGCGAATTGCGGCTGGTGGTTCACTGGGTGCCATGCTGCCAGATATTATCAACGCGACTCTTCGAGTGTCGCACGCCGACGGTATTCGGGTGGTTCTCAATCAGTCAGATATGCCGCTGACTTATGCCACTGGGCCTGCCGCTGGCAAAATGGTGAAGTTCGATCCGCTGATTGTAAGACTGGTTGCGGAGCGCGGAACCATTGAAAGTTCGGATCTTTCTACTGCGGAAGATAGCGAACTTGCGCCGCTAAGTGATGCCGCTGGTGCATTCATCGGCCTGCCATTGACAGCACTGCGTACCTTGCAAGGGGTATTGTGGGTTGCTTACGAAAAGCCCCAGCAGTTTGCCGCAGGCGAGATCGCATTGCTTTCGATTCTGGCAGGTCAGACCGCACTGGCAGTCGCCAACGCGCACGCTTTCAATGCTGCCCGACGCGGGCGTGAACAACTTGCTGCGATTCTTGATAGCAGCGCCGATCCTGTGCTAGTGATCGACGAAAAAGAAGCGGTTTTGCTGATCAACCCGGCAGCCGAACGCGCCTTTGGGGTGAGCACCAGTGCTGTGATTGGTAAGCCTGTTGGCGAGGTGATTAATGCCCCATCATTGGTCGAGATGCTCAAGGCGACAAGTCAGGTCAACGAAAGTATCGAGTGGCAAAACGAGGCCGGACAAAGCTATTCGCCGCGCCTCTCGGATATGTGCAACGATCAGGGCGAACTGACCGGACGGGTACTGTTGCTGCGTAACATTACCCCCTATAAGAATCTACGCGATAATCAGACCGAATTTGTCAGTACCGTTTCGCACGATCTCCGATCTCCATTAACCTATATGCACGGCTACGCCACGATGATGCCGATGGTCGGGCAATTGAACGAGAAACAGCAGAGCTTTGCCAACAAGATCATTGCGGGTATTGCTCAGATGACCGATCTGGTAGACAAGATTCTCGATGCTAGCCGTCTTGACCCTGAAGGCAACTACGATTTGAATCGTGAAACGTGCGATGTCGCGAAGGTTGTTTCCGACATCGCCAGTATGCACCAACAGCCTGCCGAGAAGAAAAATCTCGCTCTGATAGTTGAGATCGACGGGACATTGCCCATCCTTAATTTGGATGACGTGATGCTGCGACGGGCGCTTAATAATCTAGTAGATAATGCTATCAAATATACCCCTGAAAAGGGTATAATTACGGTTGGGGCGAAGATCAAGGATAATAACCTGATCGTCTTTGTGCGCGATACAGGCTTGGGCATTAGCGAGGAAAACCAGAAGCATCTGTTTGAACGCTTCCGTAGGGTGCGCCGTCGCGAACATCAGGCCGTCAAAGGCAATGGGCTTGGTCTGTTCATCGTGCGGAGCGTGGCGCAGAAACATGGCGGCGATGCTTGGGTGGAAAGCAAAGAGGGCGAAGGCAGCACTTTTGCTATCTCCATTCCACTGGAAGGCCCCAACCTGATTGGCGGCGAGGCGCAAAAAACGGATGGCCCCATCGAAAAAGCCGTTGAGTAGCTATCACAGGTAAACGCACAGGTACGCCAACTACACATTGAAATGCACCCCGGCCTGACCGGGGTGTCTGTTTTGCTCAAATTTGCCCGGATAAAGATTTATTGGGATAAAGATCATGCCAATCCAACTTTTGACGGAGATGGTGGCGGCGCATATCGCGGCTGGTGAAGTGGTAGAACGGCCTGTTTCGGTAGTCAAAGAACTCCTCGAAAACTCCATTGACGCGGGCACACGCACTATACGGGTTGAGATTGAGGGTGGGGGTCGTCGTCTAATACGGATCACCGATGATGGTAGCGGTATTGCCCGCGATGAGGTGGAATTGGCGTTTGCCCGCCATGCCACCAGCAAACTTCGCGCTGTCGAGGATCTGTCCAATATTCACACGTTAGGCTTTCGCGGCGAGGCGCTTGCCAGTATCGCGACAGTCGCCCAAGTAACGTTGGTTACACGGACTGACGAAGAAAGAGCGGGTGTACTGCTGCGTCTGGAAGCAGGGCGCGTTGTGGAGCAGCGATCCATCGGGACACCCATCGGCACGGTAATGACGGTTGAAAACTTGTTTTTCAACACACCTGCCCGCTTCAAGTTTTTGAAAGCCGAAGCGACAGAACGCCGCCATATTGACACGCTAATCACGCGCTACGCAATGGCCTATCCCGGTGTGCGTTTCTCGCTGATTCAAGATGGGCGAGAGACATTCACTACGTCTGGCACGGGCGATCTTGCCGACGTATTGATCGAAGCGCTTGGCATGGATACGATGCGCGAAATGCTTGAAGTGAGATCAAGCGGACGCACTCGCACTGATCTGCCTGAGATTTCCGTCTATGGCTACACCTCTGCACCGCATGTTAATCGTAATACACGCAGCCATATCACACTGTTTGTCAACGGGCGACATATTCAGGATTCCAGCCTGACCTATGCTGTTGGGCAAGCCTATCATACACTGATGCCTGCTGACCGCTACCCGATTGCCGTCCTGATGATTTCGCTCCCGCCCAGCGAACTGGATGTCAACGTCCATCCGGCGAAAACCGAAGTGCGGTTCAGTTCGCCGGATGCGGTATTTTCAGCGATACATCGTTCGGTGCGACAAGCTGTGATCTCACAGTCACCAATTCCGCCGTTGAACCAGTCCAGTTTTCGCGCCCGTGAAGCCTATGAATCCTTTGAAGAAGCGCCATCTGCTTTCATGGCAAATCGGGGTAATGGGCGTTCTGCCGTTAGTAATCAACCAGAACTCGACCTGCCAGAGTATGATGCAGGGCGACGGGGCCAACATCGCAGCGATTCTTCGTCGTTTGGACGTACCGGTTTATATAGCGGCTACGAACGGCAAGCGCCAACTGATCCCTCAGAAGCATCCCAACCTTTAGCGCCTACCGTTGGGCGAGGCGTAGATGGGTTCGCGCAGCGCCCTCGCACCTTGCCGCCGCTGCGCGTCGTTGGACAGGTTGCGGCGTGCTACATTGTTGCGGAAGGGCCAGCCGGTATGTATTTGATCGATCAGCACGCTGCCCACGAGCGCATCCTGTACGAGCAATTCATGCTTGAACAGCAAACGAAACAAACGGTAGCACAGCATACGCTGGAAACTGCCACTGTAGAACTTACTGCCGAGGCCGCCCGGTTGATCGAAGCCAATCTTGAGGCACTGACTTCTGTTGGCTTCGATATTGAGCCGTTTGGCGGAGATCGATTCCGGGTTCGGGCTGTGCCTTCAATTTTGGCGGATCGCGCTCCCGAAGAGTCGCTCGCCGCGATTCTGGAGGATCTCGAAAGTGGTGCGGAGCCGGGCGCTTCTACTCTGGAAGCGCAGATCATACTGCGCGTCTGCAAAGCCGCCGCCGTTAAGGCCGGACAAACGCTCAGTTATGACGAAATGCAATCGCTTATTCGCCAATTGGAACATACCGCCTCACCGCGTACCTGTCCACATGGTCGCCCCACGATGATGCACATGAGCGCCGAACATCTGGCTAAAGCGTTTGGTCGAACATGAAAAGCCATCTAAACTGAGCCTGCTTTGCGATTGGAGCGATGCCTATGCTTCGCGCCTTGAATAATTCCATGAACGGTAACGCGGTCTACCGAGGCGGGACGGAACGCCTTCGAGCAAAAGACTACAACGGAGCGATTGCATCATTTACTGAGGCGATCCGCTTGAACGCTCAACTTGCAGGAGCCTATAGTGATCGAGGGATGGCTCATTTACTCCTCAAACACTACGATCTGGCGCTGCAAGATTGTATAAAGGCAGTTGCACTTGATCCCCAATTAACAGTTGCCTATGTCAACAGAGGGTCCGTCCTACAAAAGCAGGGTAACTATGACGGTTGTCCTAGCCGAAATGGTCATTCATTTTGGACTCTGCCATAATAGCCTGTCCATAAGGCCATTCCAGAGAAAAGGATGCTCCAAGAAGATAGAATAAGGAGGAA